>NZ_VORB01000010.1 GCF_007995015.1 Luteibaculum oceani | reverse complement strand
TAGCGCTTCTATTGCTACCATTGCCTTAAATTTAGCTGTGAATTTCCTTTTTGTTCGTGCCATTTCTAACGGTTTTTTTAAATGTAAATAAACTTAACCGCTGGTCCACTTTTTAGGGAGTATTACAATCCACCCAAAAGAATACAGAAGGTTCCAAAAAAGTCAATAACAAAATTGAAAAAGCCCATAGCGCCGCCAGAACCGTAGCCCAGAAAATTTCTGAATAGGGCGGGGGCATTTGGATTGAAACTTAGTATACTGGGTATGGCCACAATAAAGACCACAATTCCAATAACAATAGCATATGGCTGGCGTCCTCTTTCTTGATTTTTTGAGTAGTAATTAACGGTTGGTTCCAAAAGGGATACAGCGGAAGTTAGTATGGCAATATTAAAGAGGAAGAAAAACAGGATACCCACTACTTTCCCCCAAACAAAACCAAAACTAATAAAGGTATCTACTAGGCTTATGAAAACCAATCCAGGGTTGATTCCAATTTGGCTGGTAGGAATAAAGAGGGGAATAATTAAAAGTGCTGCCAATAGGGCTACAAGGGTGTCTGTATGAACAATGTAGTGGGCATTTCTGGTTACGTTAGTTTTCTTTTTTAGGTGATTTCCAAAGGTTATCATGCTACATGCTCCTAGGCTTAAGGAGAAAAATGCCTGTCCAACAGCCTCAATAAACCCAATTCCACCCGTACTGGTCATTGAGAATAACTTGCTAGCGTCGAAATTGAAGTTGGAGAAGTTTAAATCTTTTCCCTCTAATACGTTGATAAAGACAAATAGGATGATTAACAATACAATGAGAAGCGGTACGAAAATCTTGCCTATTTTTTCAATACCTGCGGAAATCTTTTGAGCTACAATAAAAATGGTTAGTGCCATAAAGGCTCCAGAGTAAAGAATCACTTTTGAAGAGTTGGTTGAGAAATCCACAAACATTTTAGCGATAGCCGTCCTAGCAGGTGTTTTAGATTGAAGACTCTCAAAAAGTAAGTTCTCTATGTCACTAAAATTAAAGGCAAATTGGAATAAATAGTATAGCGACCATCCGGCTATGATGATATAGAAACTAAGAATTACAGAGGTGGTTATTAGCCCAAATTTACCTGCCCAACTCCATTTTTTACCACCAATTTTAGTGTAGGAATCTACGGCGTTAGACTGGCCGTGCTTACCTAAAGCAATTTCTCCCACCATTAGGGGGTAGCCCAGTAAAAGCGTGGAAATAATAAAAACTACAATGAACGCAAGCCCCCCGTAACTGAATACCCTTGCAGGGAAAAGCACTAGATTGGCGACCCCAACAGCAGCACCAATAGATGCGTAAATATGACCACTATTTGAAAACTTATTCTCTGCCAAGACTTACTGCTTAATTACCATTCCTTCCTTCATTACAAAATCAACATTCAACAGGGTTTTAATGTCCTCTAGTGGATTGCCTTCAACCGCGATGATGTCGGCGTATTTACCTTTTTCGATTAACCCTATGTTGTCGTTTTTAAGCAGCTTGGCGTTGGTAATGGTAGCCGATTGTATTGCAGCTGCAGGAGGCATTCCAGCCTCAACCATGTATACAAATTCCATGGCGTTATTTCCATGTTTAAAAACACCAGCGTCCGTTCCAAAAGCAATGCCCACACCTTTAGCGTAGGCTCTTCCAAAAGTATTTTGAATTTTGGGTCCTATTTCTTTGGCTTTAGGAACTACAATTTCTGGGTAAAATCCTGGCTCATCGGCCTTTATCGTTACCTCTTTACCTGCGGTAATTGTAGGAACTAGGTAAACATCATGAATTTTCATTAAATCCATTGTTTTATCGGACATCAGTGTACCGTGCTCAATAGTTTTTACTCCCCCGAGAATGGCGCGTTGCATTCCTTCATCGCCATGAGCATGTGCGGCCACTATCATTCCATAATCATTTGCTGTTTCGCAAATAGCCTTTACTTCTTCAATGGTAAATTGTGGGTTGGATGAATTCTTTGCCTCACTTAAAACCCCTCCGGTAGCAGTGATTTTTATAACATGGGCACCATTTTTATAGCGCTGACGAACCGCTTTTCGGCAATCGTCGGGACCATTAACCACGCCTTGCTCTGGTCCTGGATCGCCCATTAAATCTTGTTTCCATCCATTAGTTGGGTCTGCATGTCCACCGGTAGTGGCAATAGCTTTTCCCGCAGAATATATTCTGGGTCCCACTATGGTTCCTTTTTCCACGGCGCGAGCAAGAGCGGTGTTAACACCTGTTCCACCAAGGTCCCGTACTGTTGTAAATCCAGCATCTATGGTTCGTTTTAAAAATAGGGTTGATCTTAAGGCTAAATCCGCTTCATTTAGTCTGAATTGCTCGGAATAGGAAGTCTTACTAAATTCGCCTTCCACATGTACGTGCATATCAATCAATCCAGGTAAAACCGTCTTGGTTTTTAAGTCAATCGTGTTAATGTCATTGCTTGGAGCAACAATGTATCCATTAAGTACTTCGCTAATTTCCTTTCCAGAAATAACGATGGTTTTTTCTTTTTCAAGTTTTCCAGATTGTGCATTGAAAATAGCCCCACAATGGAGGTAAGTTTTGTTTTGCGAAAAGCAAATTGCTGTTATTAGGATAAATAAAAGTGTAAAAGGGGTGTTTTTCATAACCTATTTCATTTGAAGGAGTTGGATAAGATTACCACAGGTGTCGTTAAAAATGGCCATATAAGCAGAACCAATATCGGTGGGCTCCATTTTAAATTCTACCTCCTTACTCGATAGATTTTTAAAACTTTCGTGGATGTTTTCCACCTCAAATTGAAAACAGGGAATTCCTGCTTTAAACAGTTCTTCTTGATATGTAGCACTGGGCTTGAAGTGTTTTGGCGCTGGTTCTAGTAGGACTTCAGGGCCATCTTTATGGTCGGGATGAACAACGGTTAACCACCTATTTCCCTCTCCTAAGGGGATGTTTACCTTGACGGTAAAACCCAGTTTTTCGGTGTAAAATTTTTCGGCGCTGTCCTGGTCGACTACCGGAATGCTTACAACTTGAACTTTCATTTTCTAAATATGCGGATTATTGTTGAATAGGGTAGTGAGAAATTTCTATTGAACTGGTTGCAATTTTTATCTCAGTGGGATGTTTTGCTACCTCTTGCAAAATGCGTGAATACAATTGGTGCTTGGTCGATCTACGTTTTTTGTAATCTACAATGTATCGCAGCGTAAAGCTTATCCAATTCTCATCGAAACGCAGAAAAATACTAGGTTGTACGTTGGCCTCCTCAACTCTAAATTTGTTGGCAAGCAATTTCCATTGCATTTCGCTTGCCTTTGCATAACTACCACAGATTTCTTCTAAAACCTCTTGGAATTTTTCTTGGGCCAACAGATAGTTACATTCTGTTCTAACTGGGATAATAATTTCATCCCATAAAAAGGGGTATTCTCCTGAGTAATTGTGAATGGGTTCCTTAAAAACATAGGAATTTGAGAGGGAAACTATCCTTCCGTTAAAAAGATCACCATCTACCCAGTCGCCCATTTCCATTATTGTGGTACTTAATACACCGATGTCTATGATGTCGCCCTGAACGTCCCCAATTTTTACCCGTTGTCCAACAGAAATGGGGCTATTAATTAGTATGTGCAGCCAACCTGCGACACTCATAATTGGTTCTTGCAGAGCAAAAGTAATTCCTGCACCAGCAACCCCAACAACAATACCGATATTTCCTAATTGCTCATTAAAAATTAGAAGGATGGCCAAAACGATTAGGAGATAGCTAAAAAGATTTAGAGCCTTTCTAGCCTTATACTTATTATCATTGGTTTTAACCGAGCGATTGAGCGCCTTTCTCAGAAGCAGTCTAATCAGAAATATGACAACGATTACCCCTGATGTAATCAAGGCTTTTTGAATTAAAGGGTGCTCTGTCCAATAAGAGAAATCGCTATTAATCATTAGGTTTTTGATTTAGGTTTACATTAAATCTAGGTGCCTGATAACCTTTGGGTAGGTATTCGGGTGGAAGCGTTGCGGTATTTCCGTCTCTAGCTGCTCGATAGTGCGGAGACAAAATTTCAACGCCAGCTTCGTTAAAAGCATCTTGAATATTTGCATGTAGTTGCGAGTAGATCTTGGCAGCCATTCCTGCCTTGTTGGTGTAGGCATTGATTTGATAGCTCACGTAAAAATCATCCAAGCTAGTTTGCAAAACAAAAGGAGCCGGTTCCTTATTAATAAAATCAGCTTTTAATGCGGCTGAAATGAGAAGGTCGTGTACTTTTCTCCAAGGCACATCATAACCAATGGTTACCGTTGAATTTAGAATCAAACCTAGTGACTCTGAACTCGAACTGTAGTTAACCGTACTTCCAACTAAAATAGTAGAATTGGGGATGGAGATATCTTCGTTTTTAATGGTTCTCACTCGAGTCACCAGAAGTGTTTTTTCTACGATATCCCCAGTCGTTTCTCCAATTTTTACGCGATCACCAATTTTAAATGGTCGCATGTAAGTGATTACCAAACCTGCAATTATATTGCTAATTGCAGAGCTAGACCCCAAGGAAATTAAAAGCCCGAAAAACACACTCACTCCTTGAAAAATAGGTGATTTGCTGCCTGGGAGATAGGGGAAGATAATTACAAAAGCAAAGGCATAAACCACAATTTTAAGCAGTTTAAAAGTTGGACCCGCCCAGTCTGCATAAAAACCAGGAATCTGTAGTTTTCCGGATTCAATTTCCGAGGCAAAAAATCGAATGGCCCGAATAAAGTAATTGGTAACCAAAACAACAACAGCAATGGTTATCAGGTTGGGAATGTATCCCACCAAAGCCCAGGTGAATTTTTTTAGAGGATTTAAAATGTAACCTATTAAGGTTGTAGCTATCCCCTTAGTAGTTGGGAAAATGCTGAATATCACGGGGAGGGTAATGTAAAGTAAAAAGAGGATTAATAGCCATTTGGTTACCTTCAAACACCAACGCACCAGCTTGATTTCTGCATCCTCGGAAAGGAATTCATAGTTTTTAAATTTCAACCCGTTTAGGTAGGGTTTAAACTTTTTAATTAGGACGTCATTCAACTTGGTTATTCCTCTGTTTACAAGTCGAATAAGAATCCATAAGATGATTAGAACCAAGATTAAAAGACCAATTCTTTTAACCATTACAAGAATCCCGTGCTTCTCTTGATAGACTTGATTTAAATCTAGTAAAGTGGTTATAAGGTCCTCTGTAGCTTTTATTGGTGTTTTTTCTAACCAGTAAGCATCCTTTTCGGTTATGGTAAATAATATATCACCATTTAGAATTAAATCCACAGCCTCATCATTGGCCGTAGCTTTAAGGCTGTTGCTATTTATTTCTCCGCTCTCGAATTTGACCTCTAAGTTTCTTGAAGCGCGATTTGCTCTTTCCTTTGGGCTAAGAGAGCCAAGCCTTTCAAAAAAATACATGAGGGTGTCATTGAAAACAACAACAGGAACACCCGAAGTGGTACCTCTTAGGGAGTCAATTTTAAGAAGGATGGCCCTTTTTCTATTGGCTTGTATACCTTGAATAGAATCTAAAGCCCTTTGGAGTTGTAAACGCTTTATTTCTTCGGTGTTTTTTAACTCCTCGAGCTCTAAAAGAAGCTTTTTTGAAATAGAATCCACCTGACTCGAATCCACCTTTTGCTTGGCGGAATCTTGACTTTTACCAGGAACAATAACTAGGCAAAAAAGGATCGAAAAGATAAACTTGATGGATTGCATGATTTTAAATTTTAAAGGTGATTCCGGTATCCATAAAAGATTGTGTGTGGGTTTGATTTATCCCAGTAAATCCAAAAGTGAAATCTAACTGAAGTTTTGCATGCGCTAGGTATGAAACACCACAATCAGCATTGGCTTGCCATCCCGTATTATTTAAGCTTCCGAAATGCTCAATAAAAACGGCGAGCTTAGAATTAAAACTCCAGCCTAAATTAGCTACGTAGGGTAGGGTAAGGCTAAAGTTGTTGGTTACATCTACACCCTGTAGGGCGATATTTCCTGTAAATCCAATTTTATCGTTAAATGCTCTACTTCCACTCAGCTTAAGCATGGGGTTGAATGTGTTGTTTACATCCCTGGGATTAATTTGAAGGGGTAGAGCGACTTGAATGGCAAGGGCCTCGAAAGCATCGTTTGCTGCTAAAGACCTTCTAACCTGTCCTACCAAGGTGGTGACGTTAGTTTGATTTGGAATTACACTAGTGTAAATACTGGCACCTGTTTCCCAGTTATCGTTTAAACCGAATCTAAAATCGTGCGTGTGACCCTGGAAACTGGCTGAGGAGCTACTATTAAAAAAACGTTGGTAACCCGATTGAATCTGTATAAAGCCCGTTTCAATTAAGTTAGGATTTAAGGCTTGCCCAGGACGATCTGATTTTACACTTACACTTTGTCCATTTGCAACCATTGCGGGCAGTAGCAAAATGGCTATAATCAAGGGTTTAAACCATTTTTGGTTTTCATTACCTAAGTAGATTTCCATGAGTTAAATATAGAAATCAACTCATCGATACTTACATGAATCTATGAAAGTTGTTGAATGCTGAGAATAATCATAGGAAGGAGGAACTGTCTTAATTATGCGGGGTTATTTATTGTGATATACCAGGTTAATCCTGAATAATAATCCAATTAATAAAATGCTTCCCAGAGTTAAAATACCAATGGTTTCCAAGGCGTCTGAAAACCACTTACCAACAAAAATTTCTGCGCTAAATATTAGATAGCTCATGCCTATCCAAAAAACTATTCTGCCCTTCTTTTTCAACCCAGGATAATCGGTTTTATATAACTCGTGAAATAGATAAGTAATGGGAATCCACAGAAAAATAAAATAGGCTTTCCATGCAACCGGGGTGAGTAGTGGTATGGCCGTGTAAACAATACATAGCTCAATTAAAGACCCTTTACTTTTAAGATTTTTAATGGGTTTGTAAAAAAGGTAAAGGGGAATAATACCAAAAAGGCATATTGTAAGGTAGGTTAATGTTTTTACCTGATCTATTTGTAGTTGCAGAAGGCTAATATCCACCACGTTTTTATGGGGTAAATCTGCAAATAACCTGATAAACAAACCGAAAATCGATTGATTTCTGGAAGTGGGTAAATAAGATTTCGGTGCCACTTCGGTTACCCACGCATGGTAATATTCTATCCCCAATTCCCATCCAAACACTGCCAGCGGGATGCTATTTAAAATTAGAAGGAATAGTAGGGCGTAGGCTCCAAATTTAAAGTGGCGCTTATATAGGAGATAGATTAATAAAAAGATGGTGAAAATCTTAAGAGAAATGCTGATAGCTAATACTAATGCTGCAAGTTTAATTTTGTTTTTATCCAGTAGTACTAGGCATAGCGTTGAAGCCCAAAGCATGTACATGTTTATTTGGACATTGGCTAGGTTGTCTAATACAAATCTAAAGGACAGCAAAAGCGGGACGAATAGGAGAGGGTTTAGGATGCTCAAGTGCTTTTCGCTAGTCTTCCACCCCAACTTTTTATTAAAAAAGAGTTGTGCAGTGTGATTAATAGTGCTGGCAAAGCCAAATAAGCCTCCTAAAAGCCATAAAATTCTTACACCATAAGGACTGATTTTATTCAGGAAATAAAGTGGGACACAGAATATTGAAAAAAGCGGCGGCCAGGTGTTTAAATAGTCTAAGTAAATGTCATTTCCAGAAAGAACCGCATTAGCTGCGCGGATGTAACCTAGAAAGTCGCCATCCCTGTTTCCACTTCTAATCAGTTCAAAAAGAGTTAATGCAATTAACAGAATAAATACAATGAGCCTCCAATTGGCTTTAGTGGTTCTCATGGGATTAACTAAAACTTCAAGAAATTTTTTTGTCCGGTGTAGGTTCCATATCGTTCTAAAACCTTTAAGCAAAGTAGCTCCTCCAAATCCCTGTTTTGAAACCCTTTAACCCATTCGTGCGCATTGGCAATTATTTCCTGGGCACGCGAAGGATTGGAAATGTAAAATTCAATCAATTCTTCTAGGTTGGAGCCGTCATCATTTACCTCGGCATAATGCACTCCGGCCTTTAACTTCCCCTCCATAAACCAGGTTTCGAATCGAGGTTTAGGCATAACAACCAAGGAGTTCGACGACATGGCCCATTTGAGATTTGTAGCGACATCATTGCCTTCGGGACAAAAAATGAATTTGTACTTAAGTTGATCTTGGATGGATAAAAACTCCCTCTGCCACGGTACGTGCTCTACCGGCACATTAGTTTGACCGAAATTGCACATTGGGTGATTGTGGAATTTTTTAACAAACAGTTTTCTAAGGGGTTGGTAGGCGCCACCACGCCATACAATTTGGTCTATTTTGTCTTTAAATTCTCGGGTATCATTAACCCATTTAAAATGCCTGACTTTGTTTAACTTAAAGAGGATGGAATTACTGTTATCTCCATGAATGGGTCTTGCTTTTACTATGGTGGGGTAGGTATTTACGCTAGTGTCATCACCAAACCTAAACGATATTTTAAAGTGTTTATTAAAAAACTGGAGAGACTCCTTAAGGTCTAAATAGTAGTCCGTACCACGCGAATTTTTAATATCACCATTACGTACAGCCTCGGCAGGTAGCTCAATAGGGGGAGGGAGCTTAAAGTAATAATCCAATCGACTTGCTATAAGCTTTGGGTCGATAGCGTTTTCTAATTCCCTAAGGCGACTATATTTTTTTCTGAAATACCCTTTTGGAAGGGCGTTATATCCAAATCGTTTTATGTAGTAGATTACCTTTTGGGGCATATCTCAATTTACAATGAGATTAAAACTTTCTTATCGATTCTAGAATTTTAAACGGTCGGTATTCTCCGATTTTCGGGTCGTAGAACTCTTTTTCAATAAAGCTAACTCGATATTCTTTCCCTATATGGTTTTCCATATCCCCATATAAATTAAGGTCGGTGTTGATGTATGTAAGCCATAGAAACTTATAAAGACGGCCAGCATTGTCGGTGAAATGAAATTCCAAGAAGTCTTTCTTTTTAACATCTTGTAATACACCCACGAAATCCTCAGAACCTGAGTTTTGGTCACCTGCCTCTTCTAGTTCTCCTTCGGCCAGTGACATTAAAAAATCTGGGCAGTGTTTTACCATTTCTATTCCAACTAATCGTCCTAAATCCTCACCTTGAACATGAATTAGGTCCATATCTATATTATAGTCCTTTTTTAATTCTTTGGCATAAGGTTGGGCCGCTTCAATAATGCAAAGTCCAAACTGCATGGTTTTTTTGTCACCGGTAATTTCCTCATCCAAATTTCCCGCACAATCACAGGTTTGGATGGCAATTTTTTCCATGTAGTTTTTTTGAGCGTACCCTAAATTAAGTATGCTTAATGTTAGAACAGTTAGTAGAATGCGCATTTTAAATGATCATTAGTGCCATCGGGCAGTTTTACTTAGAAGTAATAATTCTTTTAATACGGTAATTTCGATATCAGCTAGTTTATTGATGTATAGACAGCCCTTTCCGCACTTATGCTTTCCTAATTTTTCTAGAAGATCTAAACGCGTGGTAATATCGAACCCCAAATAAAGGGTAATTTTATTTGATCGCGGAGCAAAACCCATGTGAAACCACTCCAAATTTTCTTTTTGACCTTTCCTTTGATAGGTATAAGATCCAAATCCAATAATAAAGTAGTTTCCCCATACTAAAGGCTTGCAAGCGCTAACTTCCTGCTTAAGGGTTAATAATGTTTCGCAATCCTCTTTAATTCGTTGGTTACTTATTTTTTTCGCGAAGAAATCTGCAACCGTTAAATCCGTTTTTTGCGTGACAAGGGGCATAATTAGTTGGATTTAAATGGAGATGGGGTAGCAATTTTTCTTCCAATCGTTATTGAAGAGTATGGAAAGTCGTGTAAACCTTGTTGGAATTGAAAAAACACTTTTTTCCAGTTGCCTAATTTTCCTTCCAATTTTATTCTTAACAAAAGCGGTCTATCTCCGTTGTTTATGTATCCAAAATAACCACCAAGTTCAGTCTGTAAATTGAGCGATTTGGTTTGAATTTGGTTTCCCACCCCGTATATCAAAGCGTCGTTTTGGCGGTAATCGGTACGGTAGGTTTGATAAGCCATAAAGCCAACTATGCTATACCATCGGTAAGACTGTAATGATTTTGAAACAGGATTACTTGTTTTTCCTACTGAAAATGCGAAATGGTAACCTGGAGTATCTGTGTATCTCGCCGCTCCTAAGCCGCCCCCCGAAGCTGTTTTTAGGTGGATTAAAAGACTAATATCCGGTCGTCGATCATTGGCGTCTAACAATTTGATTTGAGTTGAAATATGAACATCTCCAGCTGTCCAACCCTTTCCATCTCGATCTCGAACCCGTCTTTCGTCGCGTGTTATGGTATCCATTTTAAAGTATTCTATGGGTACCATAGAAATTTCAAGACCCACTTTTTTAGAGTATAGAGGTGTTTGGAAAGAGAAAAATGGATTTGTTGTTGAATTTCCTCTACCGAAGTGTTGGTTAATTGAGGCGGTAAAGGATGCAGCAGAGGGGAGGGTGCCTTGATGAATTTCAGGAACGGGCAAAGCATTGGGCCCAAAAAAATTTGGTGAAACAATTAAATATCGCTGCCAATGCGTGGTTCCGTCCCAATTATGTTTGTTATTCCACCAGGTATAATCCTCCTGTGCAAAAACACTACCTATCCCCCCTAAATAAAGGGTTAATAAGCCAACTAAGGCGTATATGTTTGGTTTTAAGCCAGAGGCAACAAAATTCATTTTAAGATTTGGATAGTATTGGTTCTGTTATCGGACCCTTCCAATGAAAACAACATTAACGCCTTCTTAAAATCGTCAAAGAGGTCCTCATTATTTCGTTTAAATCCCTCGAAATCAAGGTCTTTATGCATTCTTTTAGAAATGAGTAAAACAGAATTTTGGGTAAGAGCGCGATTAAACTTGGCTGCAGCCCCAAGTTTTTTAACGTAGTTTAAAATGATTTGAGAAACTTTTTCCATTGCATCCTGAACTGGGTTTGCTTGCAGCATAATCCAGGCCAATTCTATATGCGCATGGTGTGTAAATTCTGAAATGGGTAGACTGCCGTTTTGGAGATGCTGTAGAAATTCCATTTGTACTTTGCTAGTATTGCCGCATTGCGTGTATTTCTCCATAATTGGGTTCTCCAAATGAATGATTAAATAAACTCTCTGATTTTTTCTTGCAAGTTCGGGATAACTCGTGTTTTAAACCAAGGATTTTTCTTTTGCCAAATATTATTTCTAGGTGATGGGTGAGGGAGTGGAAAATAAATGGAGTCCTCCTGAGCAAAGTTTTTTACGGTTTCCGTGAGGTTTTCTTTGGTTTTTAGGTAATACTGAATTGCATATTTCCCAACTAATAGCACTAATTCGGGAGATTCTATTTGCTTAAATAACTTTTTGTGCCAAGTTCTCGCGCACTCTTTTCGGGGAGGTAGATCACCAGATTTTCCGGTTCCTGGGTAGCAAAAACCCATAGGGATGATTCCGAAAATATCAGGATTGTAGAATTCTTCACTTGATACATTTAACCAATTTCGAAGGTTGTCTCCACTGGGGTCGTTCCATGGAATTCCACTTTGGTGAACCCTAATTCCCGGGGCTTGGCCTACAATGATAATTTTCGATTTTGGGGATACTTGCAAAACAGGATTTGGCCCCAGGGGAAGACCCTGCCAACAGATGTTACAAGCCTCAATTTCTCGCATAAGTTCTTTCATCGGGATGCGCTTTTGGGCTGAAGCCATTTAAAGGCAACGGTTGCGGTCATCATGCCAGCCAAGGGCCCCAAAATGTAAAGCCATTGGTGCTGCAAATTCATGGATACCATTGCGGGGGCTAAAGATCTAAACGGATTCATGGATGCACCACAAACGGGCCCCGCAAAAAGAGCCTCTAGACCGACTGTAAAGCCAATTGCAATACCAGCCATAATACCCGTTTCTTTAGAGCCGGTAGAAACTCGTAGGATAACCAACATTAAAAAGAAACTCAATATAAACTCGAGAATAAGGGATTGCACAGCTGAACCAGAAGGCATAGTCGCTCCTAGTGAATTAGGCTCATCAAATAGTAGGTAAAGGGTTAAGGAAGCTCCCATGGCACCTGTAAACTGCGCAAAAAGATAGGGGAGGAGGTTTTTACTAGGAAACTTTTTACCCATCCAAAACGCAAGGGTAACCGCTGGATTTATATGTGCTCCAGAAATTTCCCCAAAGGCATAAATCATGGCGGTAACAATCAACCCAAAGGAAGCAGCAATTCCAAGGTGACCAATTACTCCGCCGTATAATTCATTTATTACGATTGCTCCAGTACCGGCAAAAACCAATCCATAGGTACCTATAAGTTCCGCTAACAATTTAGATCTCAATTCCACGGGGCTAAAATCTCCCAAATTTATTCGGATACAAAATAATGTATTTACATATTATAAAATATTCATATATTTGCCGCCGAAATGAAAACTACAAAGCGAAATATCAGTCTTGATAAGCTAGAGAAGGTGGCCAGATTGCTTAAAACCATATCACATCCTGTTAGGTTGGAAATTTTAGAAGCCTTGGAGGAGTATAAAACCCTTGATGTTTCTACAATTGGGGAGAATATCGAAACGGTTGTTGAGCAATCCATGCTGTCGCATCATCTGATAAAAATGAGAGACAACGGTGTACTAAAATCGAAAAAGGAGGGCAAGCATATTTTCTATTCCATTGCCGAGCCAGAGATTTTGAAAATATTCGATTGCATGCAAAACTGTAACCTAGGTTAGCATGGAGATTTTAGGATATTTTTCTGCCATAATTATTGGTGTTTCATTGGGTTTAATAGGAGGTGGAGGTTCTATTTTAACTGTGCCAGTTTTGGTTTACTTTATGGGTGAGGATCCTGTTTTAGCCACTGCCTACTCTTTGTTTATTGTGGGGTTATCAGCCTTGGTTGGTGCGGTAAAAAATTATCGGTTGGGTAACGTGGATGTTAAGACCGCCTTAATTTTTGCACCTCCAAGTTTCATTGCCGTGTATCTAACTCGACTTTGGATTATTCCAGCCATACCAGCCACTATGGATTGGGGCTTTGGTTCGTTTACCAAGTCTACTTTACTAATGGTATTTTTTGCTTTAGTAATGCTAATTGCTGCAGTGGCGATGCTTAAGCCAAAGAAAGAAAGTCAGTTGGATCTCAATCAGTCAAAGAAAATGTTACCATACCATCTTATTGTTCTCGAAGGAATTTTGGTAGGGGTAGTTACTGGATTGGTAGGAGCAGGTGGTGGATTTTTAATTATTCCTGCACTAGTGTTACTTGCAAAAATACCCATGAAAAAAGCTGTAGGAACCTCTTTGCTAATTATAGCCGCGAAATCTTTAATTGGGTTTATTGGTGATGTACAATCTGGAGCCAACATTAACTGGATGTTGTTAGCATCTTTTACATTATTAGCAATAATTGGAATTTTTCTGGGCACATATATTTCCAAATTTGTAAGCGGTAAAAAATTGAAACACGGTTTTGCTTATTTCGTATTAGCAATGGCTGTTGTAATTGTAAGTGTAGAATTATTTTAGATATGAAGATAGAACAGATATATACAGGATGTTTAGCACAGGGTGCTTACTACATTGAAAGTGAAGGTGAGGCAATAATCATAGATCCCTTACGCGAGGTAAAACCTTATATTGAAAGGGCCGAGAAGGATAATGCCAAGATCAAGTATATTCTGGAAACGCATTTCCACGCAGACTTTGTGAGTGGTCATATTTCCCTTGCCGAAAAAACTGGAGCAACCATAGTTTATGGTCCCAATGCAAATCCATCATTTAAAGCACACATTGCCAAGGATGGAGAAATCTTGAACTTAGGTAAACTCAAAATTAAGGTACTACATACTCCTGGGCATACCATGGAAAGTACTTGCTACTTACTTTGTGATGAAAACGGAAAGGAAGAAGCCATTTTTACCGGTGATACGCTGTTTTTGGGAGATGTGGGGAGACCAGATTTAGCCCAAAAGGGTGCGGATTTAACTCAAGAAGATCTTGCTGGATTTTTGTTTGAGTCACTCAGAGGTAAAATCATGCCACTTCCAGACGAATTAACCGTATACCCAGCGCATGGAGCAGGTTCTGCTTGTGGAAAAAACATGATGAAGGAAACTGTGGATACTCTAGGCAATCAGAAGAAAATGAATTATGCCTTAAACCCAGAGTTGTCTAAGGAGGATTTTATAAAAGAGGTAACAGACGGATTAATGCCTCCACCCAAATATTTCCCTCTTAACGTAAAACTGAATAAGGAAGGTTATACCGACATCGACCAAATTTTATCTCAAGGAACCAAAGCATTAGAGCCAGAGGATTTTGAGGCCGTAGTGAATCAAAAGGGAGCTTTGATGTTGGACGTACGCGCAGCAGCTGATTTCGTAAAAGGACATGTCCCCAACTCTATTTTTATTGGATTAGATGGAGGTTTTGCACCATGGGTTGGAGAACTGATTGTAGATATAGCGCAACCTATCCTATTAATAGTTGATGAAAATAGAGTGGAAGAGGCGGTTACCAGACTTGCACGTGTTGGATTTGATAACACTTTGGGTTATTTAAAGGGTGGAATTGAAGCATGGCAGTCGGCTGGTAAGGCGGTGGAAACGGTTGAGTCTGTTCCTGCGAAAACACTTGAAGAAAAGTTTGCTGAGGTAAAAGAAAATGTGTTCGACGTTAGAAAATGTTCGGAATACGGAGCAAGCCATATCGAAGGAGCTATACATACCTCCTTGGCTGAAATTAATAATCATCTTGATAAGTATCCCAAAAATGCCAAGGCTTACATCCATTGTGCCGGGGGATACCGTTCTGTGATTGCAGCGAGTATTTTAAAGTCAAGAGGAATTCACAATATAGTTAATGTAGAAGGTGGATTTAAGGATATTAAAGAAACCTCTTTGCCCTTAACTAATTAAGCTAAAATTTATGGAGACTATAATGGAGTTTTGGCCCTGGTATATAGCAGGGCCCTTAATCGCTATTGTCATGTTTTTACTAACCTGGTTCGAAAAAACCTTTGGAGTTTCTTCAACTATGCGGGTAGTTTGTTCGGCGCTAGGAGCTGGTAAGAGGTATGAATTTTTTGCCTTCGACTGGAAAAGTCAGATTTGGAATTTAGTCTTTGTGGTGGGAGCTATGCTAGGAGGCTGGATAGCGGTGACCTTTTTAAATGGAGATGCTGCGGTTGAAATAGCTGCAGCTACACAAAAGGACCTGGAGCATCTGGGATTTGACACAAGCTCATCTTTACTGCCTCAAGAACTGTTCAGTTGGAATAGCTTGAAGGACGCTGGAACGCTACTTATTTTAATTGCTGGAGGCTTGTTAATTGGATTTGGGACCCGATGGGCTGGAGGTTGTACTTCTGGACATGCCATCACGGGATTATCCAATCTACAGTTACCTTCTTTAATTGCAGTAATCGGCTTCTTTATCGGAGGACTTTTAGTAACACATTTATTATTTCCCATACTCTTTTAAGATGAAATATTTTAAGTTTTTACTCATTGGTATACTTTTCGGAATCATTATGGTGAAGTCTCAGGCAGTTTCTTGGTACAGGATACAGGAAATGTTTAGATTTCAGAGCTTCCACATGTATGGAATCATTGGTTCTGCTTTAGCCGCTGGACTTGTTTTTAACCAGCTATTTAGAAGAAATATCATCCGGAGTTTTAGGGGGAATCCTATTCAACTTAAGGATAAGGCCCCATTGTACAAGGCAAACATTTTGGGAGGAATCTTATTTGGAATGGGATGGGGAATAACAGGAGCTTGTCCAGGACCACTGTATACACTTTTTGGTGCAGGGTATACCTCAATTATATTAGTGATTATCTCCGCAATAAGTGGAACCTTTTTATACGGGGTATTAAAAAAACATCTCCCTCATTAGAATTAAGAGGCTATGCTAAGGTGGCCTCCGCTTTTATTCCTTTTACTCTGGTTTTCAGTCGATGCCGAATGCTGGATTTCTTGTTCTCCGAAGGAGAAGTAAAAGGAACTGCCTTGGCCCACTGTAGATTCAACCCATATTCTTCCCCCGTGAACTTCTGTAATTTTCTGGCAGTGAGCCAAGCCAATTCCACTTCCTTCGTATTCCGATCTATTATGTAATCGCTGAAAGATTTTAAAGATTTTTTCCTTGTCTTCGGTACTTATACCTATGCCATTATCCTGAATGCAAAAGATATATTCTTTACCTCTAGCATTGCACGAAATATTGATTTTGGGTTTTTCCCCGTTTTTCTTGGTGTATTTAAGAGCATTTCCAACCAAGTTTTGGAATACCTGTCTAACTCCTGTTTTGTATCCTCTAATTTCTGGAAGTTGTTCGATAGTTATAGTTGCCTGCTTTTCTTCAACAAGCAAACTCAAATCTTCAAGAACCGAGGTAACAATGGCTTTAGTGTTAAGCAGCTCTATGTTTTCATTGCTGCCAATCATGCTGTAATCCAGCAATCCACTAATCAGGCTATCCATTCTCTTAGTGGCCTTTTTAACAAAATCGAAAACAGTTCTACCGTTTTCATCTAATAAGTGTTCGTTGTCCTTAATCCATAAATCCGTTAAGCTGGTTATGGTTCTTAGAGGTTCCTTTAAATCATGAGATGCGATGTAGGCAAACTGCTCCAGAGCTTTGTTTTTGGCTTCTAATTCTAAGGCAGAATTTTTCAGTTTTTCTTCAGACTCTACCATATAGGTGATGTCTCTTCCCGATGCATATACCTCTTTGGAGTCCATGTTTGAAGAGCATAACCAGGAAACCCAAATGTGATTATTGTTTTTTGTTTTAACCCTACAGGTAAATTCGGAATTTGTTGGGGTTTGAATTAATAGACAAATTTTACGGAAAATCATTTGCCTGTCATTAGGGTGAAGAATTTCTTCGAAACTAAGGGTTTTGGACTCTGATATAGAATACCCTAGTAATCTAGACCATTTGGGGTTTATGCTTTTTATGTTTCCTTTTAAGTCAAAAATACAAAGTAGATCTTGTGAGTTTTTCCAATAGGCTTTAAGCTGATTTTTTAATACAACTTCGGAAGAAATATCTTGAATTGTACCAAACATTTTAATCATCTCCCCATCTCTTATAACTGCCTCGCCGCTACCCCTAACATGTTTAATTGTACCATTGGGAGTTATAACTCGGTATTCTACAGGAATTGCTCTTTTTTCGAATAAAGCTTTGTTAGTGATATCCCTAACATGTTGAATGTCATCGGGATGAATGAATTTGAATACGGTGTCTATGGTAATTTCGTCCTTAGACGGCTCTAACCCTAAAATCCTAAACATTTCCTCAGACCATTTTACCCTATTCTCTTGAGGATACCAGGTCCAACTACCTATTTTCGACAGGTGCTGGGCGTCCTTAAGTGAAATTTCACTTTCCTTAAGGGTTCGTTCTTTTTCAAATTCATAAGTCAGATCTTGGATATTACCGAAGGATCGTACTACTTTCTTTTCACTGTTTGATTCACATTCCCCGTTAATGCGTATAAACTTTGTGTGTTCTCCAAAATTGAGTTCTATGAACTGCGTAAAAGTTGCTCCACTAGAAGTTCCAGAAATTATAATATCACTAATTGACTTTTTGGAATGGCTACATTTTAAATTCTGCAGAATTAAACCACTGTCTTTAGGGGATGATATATTTAATATTTCTCGAGCAATGCCACTAACATGTATTTTAGAAGGGGCCACAATGAACTCCCACGATCCTACTTGACCTACTTTTTCAGAAAGATTTAAAAGAGAATAAATCTTTTCGGGGTTGGAATTGTTTAGGTGGGAGTCTGGCATGTACGGTTAATTTTCTAGCAATATACCTGAGGAATATCACCATTCGATGAACTATCAGCCTTTGAGTATAATTCTTCGATTAAGGGATGTGTCAAGCCGATTAACCGATTTGTTAGCTGGGTGGAAATCTAATGTCAGCCAGAGTTTTAGATGGTGCAGAGTTGATTAGTCTCAGTCCTTTTTCCTTTAAATTGTTAATGCGTGTACCTACTGATTTTCCAAACCCTAAGGGTATGGATTCGTGTTGGAGTAGAACAATCCCCTTTTCACAGAAAACTCTTATTGTTTCACCTTCAAGGTATTTCTGGGCTTGTTCCCAATCTAATTCTACGGAGGGGTAATTATGCAGTAAAAAGGGTGAGTAACCAAGGTTACTGTGGGGGATGAATTTTTCTTTTTTCTCTTCACCAATCGCAATAATTGGGAGGCCAAGATTAGCTTCTTTGTATACCTCGTATCCACGATTAGAAACTGCATAGTACGTACCTTTTTCCTCAATAAGGCAGCCATTTTTTACGGTTACATGGTCAAGTTTGGCAGTTTTAATTCTCCGTGGTTTGTTTTTACTTTCGGATTGCTCTGATTGTTTTTTAATAACATAGGCACTCACGTAAAATCCTTCACTTTTTGTTACTCCAGGAATAAATCTAAATGCATTTTCTTTCCCAGTTAATTGAGCGTTTTCGAAATTGTTAAGGTCGGAGATTTTGAAGGGGTCTGCTCCATGTCGGGTAATGTACTCCAGTTGACTTTCGTTTTCGTCTTTATTAAAGGTACAGGTGCTATATACGATCAAACCTCCAGGCTTTAGGGAGGGCAGGATATGATCTAAAATATTTTGTTGTCTGGAGGCACAGGTTTTTACATTTTCCTCGCTCCATTCCTCCACAGCCCTGTTATCACGCCTAAACATTCCCTCACCACTGCAGGGGGCGTCAATTACGGCGAAATCTAAACTGTTTTTGGGTAGTCCGTATTTACAGAAATCAAGATTATTTCCTAAAACATTGATGTAGCCCCATTTTCCTAAATTATCCTTTAATACCTGTGCTCTTTTAGGAATGGGTTCATTGCATATTAATACATCCAGATCTGGGTCGAGCAAAGACAAGATATGAGTGGCTTTACCTCCAGGAGCGGAGCAAGCATCGAGACCAATTAGTTCTTTTTCTTGGTACTGTTTTCTCCATTTCTGGAAAATAAACTCAATACTCATAGATCCCGCTTCCTGGGCGTAGTAATATCCTGCTTGAAAAGCTGGGTCCCATGTGTAATGAGGTCTTCGGGATAGATAATAACCTTGAGAAGCCCATGGAATTTTGTTGTACTCTTTAAAGGAATCTAGCTCAAGATTTTTGAGTGGATTTAATCGGATAGAATGGTAAATTTCCTGAAAAGAATCACGATACTTTGATATTGTTTCGGAGTTCCATTCCTTGGTAATCCTATCTAAAAATGCCTGAGGTAAATCCATAGAGGCCAATATTAAATATTTATACTCTTTATATCCATGGAAAAACTGCCCTTTGAAAGAATAGATCATTATCCAAGCTCCATTTCCACCTCAAACGTTTTATGCCGAATGATAGCTGGACTGGGTTTTCGATATTATTGGGCAACTCATAATCTGAGAAAAGAAGACTTGAATTTTAGACCATCCGAAAGTGGGAAATCCTGCTTTGAAACCCTAACACATATTAACTATCTGGGGTTAATGATGCACAGTTGTGCTTTCGGAAACGCAATTGAAAGGGGAAAGGGGCCTGTTTTAGAGGATTTAGATGAAATTAGGTTTTGGTTTTTAACGCATTTAAAGGAAACGCACGATAAAATATCGGCTTTATCAGATCCGGAAATAGAACACCTAAAGATCAGGTATCAATCTAGTTCCTCCACTATGGAATATCCATTTTGGCATTTTATCAATGGCCCGCTTTCCGATGCTTTGTATCATGTGGGCCAAATTGTTGTGTTCCGAAGGGCAAATGGAAACTCTATTGCAAGTGGTGTTAATGTTTTTTTAGGAGAAAAAATTTAGTTGAATTGAATTAAAAAAAGGGGCTCTCAAAATATTGAGAACCCCTTTTCGGTTATGTGTAGGGAAGTATTGCCTATTTGTAAACCGTAATGCTACCCGCTTTGGTATGTGGCATGTCGTATTGGTCTAAGTAATTAAACTTATAACCGTATACGCCACTCATTACTTCTTTTCCTTGGTATTTACCATCCCATTCTTTGTATTCACCTTCGCAGCTGTAGATTAATTCACCCCAACGGTTGAATACTTGGAAGCTTTGGAAAATGATTTTCTCAGACATAGAGATTTTTAGGGTCTCATTAACATTGTCGTCGTTTGGTGTAAATACGTTTGGAATAAACAGTTCATCGTCACATTCTGGATCCTCAAACACCATAACGGTTTGTTCAGATCTACAACCGTGTTCGTTATAGATTTCAAGGATAAACTTGTCTTTAGGATACACGGTAATCGGGTTGGTTTCTACACCATTCCAGATTGCTCTAGCATTTTCTGTAGTTACCATAAGTTGTGCACTGTCTTTAGGACAAACGTAGATATCTGGGATTTCCTCATCGGGGATGTTGTTTATGGTTACCCAAACGGTGTCTTTAATTACACAAGGTCCGTCTGTTATGGTTGCCACATAAATTCCAGATTCTCTCGGTACAATAGAATGTCCTGCACCTGCTCCCATGTTCCAAGTAGTGGTGAGTCCAGGAAGTCCTGTTGAGATAGGTACTAACTCGTTAGCACAAGTTACCACCGGAGGCGTCATGTTGGTAATTGGCATATCTACCACTTTAAGATCGAAGTAGTCGGTATTGAAACAGTGTTCGATTTTAGCAGTTTCCACGTATTGACCAGCAAGTCTCACGGTAATGATTGCAGTATCTTGTCCTGTATTCCAGTTGTACTGGGTTTTGTTAGTATCGAGTTGGTCTTTTTCGAAGAAGTCTCCGATAGTAACCGAATCGATTTCACAGATGGTAGCACCAGGTTGTAGATCGATGTAGGGGTGTGGAACAAAAATTACATCTGCACTTTCTGTAACGGCACACACGCCATCGATAACGGTAACCGAGTATACGCCCGTACCACTCACCTGAATTTGGTCGGAGGTTTCTCCGGTGTTCCACAGGTATTGCGGGTTTTGCGCATTGGTACTGGTGCTAAGCAGGTATTCTTCACCTTGACAAAGCAAGCTGTCTTGCGATAAAGTCAGGGTGTGCGGTGTTTGTATGCTCACTTGGATTTCATCGGTATCCGAACAAGTACCTTGTATCGCTTTTACGGAGTATAACCCTGGAGCGGTAATGTTAATGCTACGGTTGTTTTCACCGGAGATTAAGTTTCCGTTTCGGTACCACTCGTAAGTCTGCGCTACGGTATTTGCGTCAAGTACTGCATCGATTCCGTTACACTGAACGATGTCTTCGCCTAGGTTAGGCTTTTTAAGCTCATCGAACTGCACGTTGATTTCATCCGACTCCACACAAAGTTGTTGTGTAACGGTAAGGATATAGGTATCGGTAGAGGTTACCATGATAGAATCGGTGGTTTCACCTGTATTCCAGCTATAGGTAGCGTTAGGAGCAGTAAATCCAATGGTAAGTGCATCGCCAAGGCAAAGTACTTTGTCTTGTCCTAGATCTACCCCAGGAAGCGGTTGTACACCAAGGTTAAGGTCATCGGTATAAGAACACAGACCGTTGGTAGCGGTAACCGAGTAATTACCAGCATTTTTAATGGTAATAGCTGGTCCAGTATCTCCAGTACTCCAAAGGTGGGTAATGGCTGGATTGTTAATACCCGTAGTAATTACACTATCGTCGGTTTCACAGATACTAAAGTCAGGTCCTAGATCAAAAGTAGGGATGGTGTCTAGGAACAGGGTCATGGTATCAGCGAAAGAACACAGTCCGTTGGTTGCTACTAAGATGTGTTCACCTGCGGTGTTCACCGTGTTAGTAGGTCCAGAAGTTCCATCTTCCCATTGGTAGCTAGGCCAAGAGGTGTTGTCAGCTACAAGGGTAGTTTGACTGTCCTCACAAATGGTTTGATCGGCACCAATAGAGAAAGTAGGTACAACATCGTGGGTAAGCTGTAGGGTATCGTTAATGATACAAGGACCCGCTACAATTTCAATGGTGTATTCTCTGGCATTGGCGATCCAACGGGTAGCGCCGTTATATCCATCACCCCAGGTGTAGGAAGCACCTTGGTAGGGGATAGAGGCATCTACGAAGAAGGAATCGGTTTCACAGATGTGTGCATCTGGGAAGTTCAATGCATCGGGAGAAAGTACACTCACGAGCATGGTATCGCTATCGCGACATACGTTGGTGTACGACTCAAGAATGATGTTGTGGTTTCCAGCTTCGGTTACAATAATGTTTGGAGTAGTGTTGATAAGCGTTCCGTTATCGAACCAGTTGTAGTTCTGTCCAGAAGGACTTGCAGTAAGCGCAACCGACTCACCCAAACAAATAGAAGTATCATTAGGCAGCTGTGTTGGAATCAACTGCTCGAAGTTCACGTTGATTTCATCCTCCAGCTGACAAGCACCAGAGATGATGGTTACTGAGTAAGTACCAGAAGGATAATAAACAGTTCTTACCCAATCATCGCTTCCGTCATTCCAGAAGATTTCTTCACCCATATCGGTAAAGTCGAAGGTAAGGCTGTCTCCCTGACAAAGTAGGGTATCGTTGCCCATGGTAAATGCTGCAGGGTCTTGGAAGGTTACAAATACCGTATCGCTAGATACACACCCGTATTGTTCTACATAAAGGATGTATTCTCCAGTTTGGGTAACGGTAATGCGTTCTATTTCTTCACCGGTATTCCAGTAATATCTGTAGTCGTCTAGCAGTTTGTTTCTGTTTTTGATAGGAATTTTATAGCTATCTCCCAGACAAAGCGTTCTGTCTTTTCCAATATCGGGTTTTACCATGGTGTACTCATCGGCGAATACAGAATCTCTATTGTAACAACCCGTTTCATTATGGTACGTAACATAGTAGTACTCATCGTTCACCAATACTTTAGCGGAAGGACCGTAAGCTACGGTATCTCCATCGGCATTGGTCCACACCATGTTTAGCATAGGGTTTTGTGCGGTAAACTCAACCGAGTCACCCACACAGTTTCTAGCACTTTCAGGAGTGATTTGTGCATCTGGTGCAGGGATTACATTCACTTTCACCGAATCGTAAGCGTACTGACAGTACATAGGGCCATCGTCTAGGTATGCGGTTACGTAATAGTATCCGCCTAAGGAATCGGAAGCTTTAGGATGAATGATTTCTTCACCATCGTAGGTGTATCCATCGGGAGTTTCCCAAACAAGATATTCGATTGGTTTACCAGCATCAGGAATAATGATGATGCTATCGCCTTCACACACGGTAATTTCATCTACCAGCTCTAGCATTTCTTCGTAGTAATCGATGGTTAATATCATCGACATGGTAGAGTCTGGACAGTAGGTGTGCGTGGTGTGTACAAATATCTCAGTGGTAGAATCGGGTTCAGCCCAAGGGAATTGTACTGAAGGATCATCGAAGATGTTCGCTGGTGTCCAAGAGTAAGAGAACTCATCTTCACCACCTGAGGCGAATAACTTAAGTCTACGATCTAGGAAACACTTATTGGTATCGTCTTTGATTTCGTAGGTAGGAAGCGGCACCACATCAATGTAAGTAGTATCGTAACCTTTAACACAGGTATCGGCTTTAAGAATGGCCTCGATAATGTATTCACCTTCGTTTTGTAATCCAACGATATTTACAAGAGGCGTTCTGTCGCTAGAACCGAAACCAGGTCCTGTCCAGCTGTAGGTAACGTCTCCAACATCTTCGGCAAATAAACGAGTGGTATCTCCTTGACAGATTACAATGGTATCTAGAGCGTTAAGGGCATCAAGAGAAGGGAATTCTGGAATTACCACTTCTTTGATAACAGTATCCACACAACCACCGGTGTTTTTAACGGCCAATCTAACGTTGTAGGTGCCAGGACCAGGGAAGGCGTGATATCTATTGGTATCGGGGTAATCACCGGTTCCATCACCGAAGTTCCAGCTCCACGATTCAATGGGGAAGGCTGGGGATCCGAGCGACTGATCGGCGAAATCGATAAACTGATCTATACAACCTTCTTCGAAGACAAAGTCTGCAGTGGGTTGATCAGACATGGTTACCTCTTGTTCCAGAGTTACCTGGCAGTTTAATAAAGCATTTTCAGCAAACGGGGTAAGGATAACAGAGTAGGTACCTGCAACGCTTACTTCAATTGATTTTTCGGTAGAACCGGTAGACCATTGGTAGGATGCAAATCCATCTGGAGCAGTTAGCGTTAAGGATTCCCCTGGACATATGGCGTATTTACCAGTATTGGTTTCCATTGCAATATCTCCACAGAAGGCATCGATATAGGCATATCCGTAGTGTCCACCTAAATCACAATCCTTGGTGGTAAATTCAATACGAACATCCTGACCCATAAAGTCATCTAAAGGTACTGTAACTAGAGTCCAGTCTTTCCATCTGATAATTGTGGAGGTAGAATTTCGTACGTGATCATAGGTTTCTTTAAATGTAGGGTCATTAGGGTCGGCTCTTACTTCGTAGGCCGCACATTGAATTTCTGTTTCAAGGCCATTATCATCAATAGCAACCATTTCTACTCCAAAAAATGGTTGGTCATCTACATTGTGACTAGGGTCGTTAAATACTACCGCGTAATAGTAGAAGAAGTTTTTAGTTTCTGGGGTTACGGTAAATTCATAAACTAAAACATCAGCTTGTGCACCGGAACTTCTATTACCAATTCTTGCAGCATAACGCTCTCCTATGGGACCGGTTGTTCTTAATTTATTCTCACCAACTACCGGGTCAAATCCACCTGCATTCATTAAAGTATGTCGAGAGAGCGGGTCGTTGGTATAGGTGGTATCCAGCTCTTGAACTTGTTTTGGAGTAGCGTATCTACCCGTCCAACCTTTCCAGTTTTGAAAGTTCCCCGTTTCAAAATCGGCATTTAAACAATCGTCGCAGTCGTTCGGATCTGGACAGTTTGGATCGGCAGCTTTACACCCGTCGGGAGTATTGTAGCGCTTTCTAATTTCAATGTCAAAGCTAAAGAAGCTTCCAGTGGTGGCAGCACCAACAATGTAATAGGTTTGCCCACCCTTAAAGGTAACATCCATATAGATGGAGTCGCATTTTACCTCACAAGCAACCGCACCTTTACAGCTTTTATCATCGGTAATCTGATCTGGACATTTGTCAAAAAGCATCAATCCACCAGTTCCTTTTACATTTTTACCAACTATGGTTCCACAAAAATCTTGGGGTGGGGTGTATTCAAAAACATAATCAGATCCACCTATCAATGGAATGTCACATGCGTCAGAAGGGTCGTAATCATCTCCTTTACATTGAACGGAGATACCTTGGGCGGATACATTAGTTTTAGAAGGAAATTTGTCGGCATTGGCACAATCGGTACCCTTGATGTCCATTTTCGCCGTGGCAAATAAGAAGTCGAAATCACGATCGTAGTAATTTAATCCAGACCATGAACTGTTGTAGGTATATCCAGACACTATGAAATAGTAAGTTCCAGGATCATTAAGAGTGTATTCTATGGTTGCTTGTCTTTTAGACCATGAGGTACAATCATAAGCCCAAATGGAGTCATTGGTAGGCGAAGGACAATCTTTAAACATACTAATGGAAAGGTAAGAACCACTAACATTGGTAGCAGCAGCTGAAATACATTCGTTACCATCCGACTCATATTTAAATACTACATCGTTACCATCATCATATCGGCTGCTCCAGCTTATACAGTGCCATTCTTGTTTGTAGTCGTCCCCTTTACATCTAGTTGTTAAGTCGGTTTCCATCCAGGTTCCACCTGCATCGGGTTTTATTTCGTGGGCAAGGGCACAAGTGTTTCCTTTATTTCCGATTTCAGACATTTTAAAGCTGTATTCAGAACAAGTAGATCCAGTTGAGAAAGCGAAATAATAGGTCCTTCCAGAGTCCAAGGTTTCAAAATAAGTTCTGTCTCCCCAGGTATAGAAGTACATAGTTCTTTTACAAGTTGTATCTGTGTACGTAGGGCACTGATCCGGGTGTAGGGTAAATCGCACCGTTCTATTTACCGCTCTTCCTTCGAATTTAATACACTTGTCTTCATTTGGAGTGTACTTATAAATGTATGTCGGTCCATCATTATAGGTGGTAGAATAACAGTAATTCCCCTCCTTAACCATGGAGTTTCGGTTACAATTAGTTGCAGCTGCAGTATCGTATGGAAGTGAAGTGATTTCTTCAGCATTGTCACAGTCATAGCCTGTAGCAGGAGGTTGACAATTTGCCCCTTGAGACAGGTTAAAAGTAAAGTCGAAACACTCACTCCTTGCAGTTACTTGGAAATAATATGTTTTTCCAGCTTTGAGTTGAACGTTTTCGATAGTTGCAGGTTTGGGAGTTCCAACTCTGTTATCTGGGTTTGTAAACTGTGCAACACATTTTCCATTTAGGTCGTCTGGACATCCCTCGGTAATAAACATTGCAATAGGAGCATCCGAGCCAGTTCCTGTTAATACAGGACTTGCCGTTGCAGTTACACAAATGTCGTTGTTGGGAGTAAATTCATACATGAACTCCTCATCCCCCATGTAAAGATTACCACAGCGATCATTTCGTTCGTAGTTGTCTCCTTTACCGCAGGTAGTTTCATTGGTAAGAACTGGTGTAGAATAGGGTATGCCGTTAATTTTAACGGCTGTAGCACAAGTTTCACCTTGTGCAAACACCAAATTTGCCAGCCCTAGGAGGGTGGCCGACAATAATAATTTTAATCTAGACATACTGGTAAACAATATAGTTCTGCTTTACTTTTCGTTAAACTGACGTTTTTGGTTGTCTTGAGTATGCCTTTACTCGATAAAGGAATTAGTAAAACTTGGAGGTCTGATAGAATTTCTTTCCTTTTTAATTATCCCGCATTAATAAGCTACAAGGGAGATGTGTAGCCATTGGTATTAAATGTGCTTTTAGGGTTGCCAATTTTTTTTCTTCGAATTTATAGATGCAATTAAACTGTAGTTTGGGTAGAGATTGGTTTTTAAAGTTGGTATAGTTTAATTTAATACGGAAATCATAGGGTGTTTTTAAATCATTTTTTACCGGGGGTATAAATTGAAATCCTAAGCCTTAAATTTTAGGTGATTGAACGAAATGAATGTTTGTAATAAAAGTTAAGCGCAGAATAATAAGTTGTTAGATGTAGATATGTCAGTTTATAAGGTAGGTTAAATGCTATTTGCTCCCAATCCATGTCTTTAAATTCTTAATAGTCGTTTTTTGGCAATAGTTTATTTGGTAATGGCTTTTTTATTGTTTCACCGTGCGGTCTGGTTTTGCAGAAATAGTATAGGGCAAGATTAGTGAAGCTGGGTAAAGGAATAATTACTGGGTTTGTGGTTAAGTAATGGGCTAATAAAAAAAGGGTTCTCAAATTAATGAGAACCCTTTTCGGTTATACGTGTAGGGTAGTTGTTATGTTACTTGTATATAGTAATACTTCCTGCTTTAGTGTGCGGAATATCATATTGATCTAAGTAGGTGAATCGATAAGCATAAGTGCCAGTCATTACATCATCCCCTCGATATTTACCATCCCACTCTTTGTATTCACCTTCGCAGCTGTAAATTAATTCACCCCAACGGTTGTACACTTCAAAGCTTTGGAATATAATCTTCTCAGACATGGATATTCTAAATGTTTCATTTACTCCATCATTGTTTGGCGTAAACACGTTTGGAATGTATAGGTCGTCAAAGCAGTCCTTATCCTCAAACACCATAACGGTTTGTTCCGATCTACAACCGTGTTCGTTGTAGATTTCAAGGATAAACTTGTCTTTAGGATACACAGTAATAGGGTTGGTTTCTACACCATTCCAGATTGCTCTAGCATTTTCTGTAGTTACCATAAGTTGTGCACTGTCTTTAGGACAAACGTAGATATCTGGGACTTCCTCATCAGGGATGTTGTTAATGGTAACCCAAACGGTGTCTTTAATTACACAAGGTCCGTCTGTTATGGTTGCCACATAAATTCCAGATTCTCTTGGTACAATAGAATGTCCTGCGCCTGCTCCCATGTTCCATGTAGTGGTTAATCCAGGAAGTCCTGTAGAGATCGGCACTAACTCGTTAGCACAAGTTACCACCGGAGGAGTCATGTTGGTAATTGGCATATCTACCACTTTAAGATCGAAGTAGTCGGTATTGAAACAGTGTTCGATTTTAGCGGTTTCCACGTATTGACCAGCAAGTCTCACGGTAATGATTGCCGTATCCTGTCCTGTATTCCAGTTGTACTGGGTTTTGTTGGTATCGAGTTGGTCTTTTTCGAAGAAGTCTCCGATAGTAACCGAATCGATTTCACAGATGGTAGCACCAGGTTGTAGGTCGATGTAGGGGTGAGGAACAAAAATTACATCTGCGCTTTCTGTAACAGCACACACACCATCGATAACGGTAACTGAGTATACGCCGGTACCACTCACCTGAATTTGATCGGAGGTTTCTCCAGTATTCCACAGGTATTGTGGGTTTTGCGCATTGGTACTGGTGCTAAGCAGGTATTCTTCACCTTGACAAAGCAAGCTGTCTTGCGATAAAGTCAGGGTGTGCGGTGTTTGTATGCTCACTTGGATTTCATCGGTATCCGAACAAGTACCTTGTATAGCTTTTACGGAGTATAATCCTGGAGCGGTAATGTTAATGCTGCGGTTGTTTTCACCCGAGATTAAGTTTCCGTTTCGGTACCACTCGTAAGTCTGTGCTACGGTATTTGCGTCAAGTACTGCATCGATTCCGTTACACTGCACGATGTCTTCGCCTAGGTTAGGCTTTTTAAGCTCATCGAACTGCACGTTGATTTCATCCGACTCCACACAAAGTTGTTGTGTAACGGTAAGGATATAGGTATCGGTAGAGGTTACCATGATAGAATCGGTGGTTTCACCTGTATTCCAGCTATAGGTAGCGTTAGGAGCAGTAAATCCAATGGTAAGTGCATCGCCAAGGCAAAGTACTTTGTCTTGTCCTAGATCTACCCCAGGAAGCGGTTGTACACCAAGGTTAAGGTCATCGGTATAAGAACACAGACCGTTGGTAGCGGTAACCGAGTAATTACCAGCATTTTTAATGGTAATAGCTGGTCCAGTATCTCCAGTACTCCAAAGGTGGGTAATGGCTGGATTGTTAATACCCGTAGTAATTACACTATCGTCGGTTTCACAGATACTAAAGTCAGGTCCTAGATCAAAAGTAGGGATGGTGTCTAGGAATAGGGTCATGGTATCGGCGAACGAACACAGTCCGTTGGTTGCTACTAAGATGTGTTCACCTGCGGTGTTCACCGTGTTAGTAGGTCCTGAAGTTCCATCTTCCCATTGGTAGCTAGGCCAAGAGGTGTTGTCAGCTACAAGGGTAGTTTGACTGTCCTCACAAATGGTTTGATCGGCACCAATAGAGAAAGTAGGTACAACATCGTGGGTAAGCTGTAGGGTATCGTTAATGATACAAGGACCCGCTACAATTTCAATGGTGTATTCTCTGGCATTGGCGATCCAACGGGTAGCGCCGTTATATCCATCACCCCAGGTGTAGGAAGCACCTTGGTAGGGGATAGAGGCATCTACGAAGAAGGAATCGGTTTCACAGATGTGTGCATCTGGGAAGTTCAATGCATCGGGAGAAAGTACACTCACGAGCATGGTATCGCTATCGCGACATACGTTGGTGTACGACTCAAGAATGATGTTGTGGTTTCCAGCTTCGGTTACAATAATGTTTGGAGTAGTGTTGATAAGCGTTCCGTTATCGAACCAGTTGTAGTTCTGTCCAGAAGGACTTGCAGTAAGCGCAACCGACTCACCCAAACAAATAGAAGTATCATTAGGCAGCTGTGTTGGAATCAACTGCTCGAAGTTCACGTTGATTTCATCCTCCAGCTGACAAGCACCAGAGATGATGGTTACTGAGTAAGTACCAGAAGGATAATAAACAGTTCTTACCCAATCATCGCTTCCGTCATTCCAGAAGATTTCTTCACCCATATCGGTAAAGTCGAAGGTAAGGCTGTCTCCCTGACAAAGTAGGGTATCGTTGCCCATGGTAAATGCTGCAGGGTCTTGGTAGGTTTAAAATACCGTATCGCTAGATACACACCCGCATTGTTCTACATAAAGGATGTATTCTCCAGTTTGGGTAACGGTAATGCGTTCTATTTCTTCACCGGTATTCCAGTAATATCTGTAGTCGTCTAGCAGTTTGTTTCTGTTTTTGATAGGAATTTTATAGCTATCTCCCAGACAAAGCGTTCTGTCTTTTCCAATATCGGGTTTTACCATGGTGTACTCATCGGCGAATACAGAATCTCTATTGTAACAACCCGTTTCATTATGGTACGTAACATAGTAGTACTCATCGTTCACCAATACTTTAGCGGAAGGACCGTAAGCTACGGTATCTCCATCGGCATTGGTCCACACCATGTTTAGCATAGGGTTTTGTGCGGTAAACTCAACCGAGTCACCCACACAGTTTCTAGCACTTTCAGGAGTGATTTGTGCATCTGGTGCAGGGATTACATTCACTTTCACCGAATCGTAAGCGTACTGACAGTACATAGGGCCATCGTCTAGGTATGCGGTTACGTAATAGTATCCGCCTAAGGAATCGGAAGCTTTAGGATGAATGATTTCTTCACCATCGTAGGTGTATCCATCGGGAGTTTCCCAAACAAGATATTCGATTGGTTTACCAGCATCAGGAATAATGATGATGCTATCGCCTTCACACACGGTAATTTCATCTACCAGCTCTAGCATTTCTTCGTAGTAATCGATGGTTAATATCATCGACATGGTAGAGTCTGGACAGTAGGTGTGCGTGGTGTGTACAAATATCTCAGTGGTAGAATCGGGTTCAGCCCAAGGGAATTGTACTGAAGGATCATCGAAGATATTCGCTGGCGTCCACGAGTAAGAGAACTCATCTTCACCACCTGAGGCGAATAACTTCAGTCTACGATCTAGGAAACACTTATTGGTATCGTCTTTGATTTCGTATGTAGGAAGCGGCACCACATCAATGTAGGTGGTATCGTACCCTTTAACACAGGTATCGGCTTTAAGAATGGCTTCGATAATGTATTCTCCTTCGTTTTGTAATCCAACGATATTCACCAGAGGTGTTCTATCGCTAGAACCGAAACCAGGTCCTGTCCAGCTGTAGGTTACATCTCCAACATCTTCAGCAAATAAACGGGTGGTATCCCCTTGACAAATTACAATGGTATCTATAGCGTTCAGCGGCGGAAGTGTAGGGAAGTCAGGAATGTGAACTTCCTTGATAACGGTATCCACACAACCACCGGTGTTTTTAACGGCAAGACGCACATCATATGTTCCAGGGCCGGGGAAGGCGTGATATCTATTGGTATCGGGATATTCACCGGTTCCATCACCGAAGTTCCAGCTCCACGATTCAATGGGGAAGGATGGAGAGCCAAGAGACTGATCGGCAAAGTCGATAAACTGATCTATACAACCTTCTTCGAAGACAAAGTCTGCAGTAGGTTGGTCGGACATGGTTACTTCTTGCTCTAGGGTTACCTGGCAGTTTAATAGTGGGTTTTGACCGAACGGAGTAAGGATTACCGTGTAATTTCCAGGGGTATTTACGGTTATCGATCTTTCCGTAGAACCGGTAGACCACTGGTAAGAAGCAAATCCATCTGGAGCAGTTAGCGTTAAGGATTCTCCTGGACAAATAGCGTATTTACCAGTATTGGTCAACATTTCAATATCTCCACAGAAGGCATCGATATAAGCATATCCGTAGTGTCCACCTTGATCGCAATCCTTAGTTGTAAATTCAATACGGACATCCTGCCCCATAAAATTATCTAATGGTACCGTAACTAGGGTCCAATCTTTCCATCTAATGGTGGTAGAGGTGGAATTTCTTACGTGGTCGTAAGTCTCCTGGAAGGTTGGGTCATTAGGATCGGCTCTTACTTCGTAGGCCGCACATTGAATTTCTGTTTCAATACCATTATCATCAATGGCTACCATTTCTACACCAAAGAAAGGTTGTTGATTAACGTTATGGCTCGGGTCGTTAAATACTACAGCGTAGTAGTAGAAGAAGTTTTTTGTTTCTGGGGTTACGGTAAATTCGTAATACAGAACATCTGCTTGATATCCAGAGTTTCGGTTTCCAATTCTTGCAGCATAACGCTCCCCAATGGGACCAGTGGTTCTCAATTTATTTTGACCTACAACTGGATCGTATCCACCCGCATTCATGAGTGTGTGTCTTGAAAGAGGGTCGTTGGTGTATGTGGTATCCAGTCCCGGAGTTTGTTTGGGGGTACCGTATCTACCTGTCCAACCCTTCCAGTTTTGGAAGTTACCTGTTTCGAAATCGGCATTTAAACAATCGTCACAATCATTTGGGTCTGGACAGTTTGGATCGGCAGCTTTACATCCATTGGGGGTGTTATAGCGCTTTCTAATTTCAATGTCAAAGCTAAAGAAGCTTCCAGTGGTGGCAGCACCAACAATGTAATAGGTTTTCCCACCCTTAAAGGTAACATCCATATAGATGGAATCGCAGGCTACTTCACAGGCAACTGCACCCTTACAGCTAGATTCGTCATTACTAGCATCTGGACACTTATCAAATAGCATCAATCCACCAGTACCATTCACATTTCTACCCACTATGGTTCCGCAAAAATCTTGTGGTGGGGTATAGGTGAAAACGTAATCCGCACCACCAATTAAAGGAATACCACAAGCGTCAGAAGGATCATAATCATCTTCTTTACACTGTACTGAAATTCCCTGTTTTTTAACGTTAGTCTTAGAGGGAAGGGCATCAGGAGTTGAGCAGTTTATACCGGTTGGGTCGAGCTTAGCGGTAGAGAATCTAAAATCAAAATCGCGATCGTATTCGTAGGTGGTTCCTGACCAAGGAGAAGTATATGTATAACTACTTGCTATAAAGTAATAGGTACCAGGATCGACAATTGTGTACTCTATTCCAGCAGTATAGTCTGGCCATCTTGAGCAGCCATCAGCTAGATGGGTAGGATTGGTTGCACTAGGACAACCTTTGTACATGGATAAATTTAAATAATAGCCGCTTACATTAAACGCCGCTGCAGAAATACATTCATTTCCGTCGGATTCATATTTAAATACCACTTCGTTGAAGGAGCTGTATCTCGAACTGTTAATACATTTTGGCTCCACGGAGATGTCATCTCCCATACACCTTGTGGTAAGGTCTAGTTTTTCGAAATAATTATTGGTAGGTTCTATTTTTATGGCGTCGGAACAAGTCTTTCCTTTCCCATCCACAGTGGAGATGTTTAGGTTGTAGGTCATACATGGTGACCGAGATGATACTTGGAAATAGTAGGTTTTTCCAGAGTCAAGCGTGAGGTATTCAACGTAGGTGGAGCCGTACCAATAATCCGTCCATTTACAAGTGGTGTCTGAGTAAGTTGGGCACTGGTCTTCGTGCATGGTAATTCTACCAGTGGAACCAGATTGTGATCCCGTTATTTTAATACATTCCTTTTGTTTGGGGGTGTATTTATAAAGGTAAGACGCTTCGTCATTATATAGTGTGGAATAACAGTCATTTCCTTCTTTTATAAACGATTTTCGGTTACAGTTACTCGCGCCTGTGGTGTCAAAGGGTAGGGAAGTGATTTCCTGGGCAGTCTCGCAATTGTAGCCCACAGGATCTGGTTGACAATTGTTGCCTTGATTAAGGCTAAAAGTAAAATCGAAACACTCACTCCTAGCGGTAACCTGGAAATAATAAGTTTTTCCAGCTTTAAGATTAATATTCTCAAGGGTGGCCGGTTTGGGTGTATTGTTGGCGTTGTCGGGGTTGGTGAATTGAGCAATACATTTACCATTCAAGTCATCTGGACAACCTTCGGTGATAAAAAGCGCGATGGGAGCATCGGCTCCTATCCCAGTTAAAACTGGGTTTACCGTAGCCGTAACGCACATGTCAGCATTTGGCGTGAATTCGTACATGAATTCTTCGTCATCCATATATATGTTACCACATCGATCTTCTCGGTTGTAGTTATTTCCTTTTCCACAAGTCGTTTCATTTTGAAGAAAGGGCGTGGAGTAGGGGACGTTGTTAATAGTAACAGCGGTAGCGCATGTAAGTCCTTGACCGTATGCTATTGCGGAAAATCCTACTAGAATTCCGCAAAGTAAATAGCGAAGAGTTGCCGTCATATCGGGTGTTTGTTCGATTTAAATCGACAAGATGACGTGAAAATCGGCTTAGCGGCGCCTGAACGATGAAAAATGAAAAGTTTAAAATTGGACGGCTGAAAAAGGCTAATGAAAAATTTGTTGAAAAAGCTTGATTTTATTAGGGTAGTATTGTTCAATTCTGAAATGAAGGATATTTTCCACCTTGTAGGCTAAGAAAAAAATGAGCGCAAATTTTTGGGTTTAAATGCAAGGCTTGTACTAATGACGGTAGATTATATAATTAAGTTTAGATATGAAGTCATTATTAAATTAAATTTTACGAACACCTATTATTGAAAACCTAAAGTTTGAATTTAATTAAATTTGGTTAAATGTAAAATGTGCGGTTTTTAATTTGTCATATAATGTAAATATGAGCACATATATATACCACTCTAGAGATATACCAATTTAAAACGGGTGTGGAAAGTGTTTTTTGGGGTAGGTTAAAAAAAAAGCCCGTTCAATGAGATGAACAGGCTTTGCTATTAGGATTCCAAATAATAGTTATCCGAAATTTTGAGATAAGAAAAGAAGGTTGCTTAGTCGATATAGTATTCTTGCTCCAACATTTGCGTTCCATTCCCCATTTTCTTCTGGAGCCACTTCACATAGGTCAAATCCAACAATTTTCTTGCCGCTTTCTACTATGTAATACAGCAGATATAAGACCTGGTTAAAAGTTAACCCTCCAGGGACTGGTGTTCCTGTGTCTGGAGATAGATAAGGCGCTAAACCGTCTATATCGAATGAGATATAAACATTCTCTGGTAAGCTTCGAGAAATCTCTTCACAAATGCGGCTCCATAATTTACCTTGATATTGTTGCTCGCTCAGATCCCAATCGAAAAAGGTTCTAATTCTACCGTCTTCATCGATTCTGGCTGCTTCTTGTGGGCTTAGATCTCTTATACCTACCTGAGTTAAGTTCGCGATACCCTTAAGTTGCAGCGCATTATACATAATGCTAGCATGTGAGTAGGTAAATCCTTCGTACGAATTGCGAAGATCAGCGTGGGCGTCGATTTGAAGAATTCCAACTCCTGGATAAACCTCAGCAACCGCTTTCATCAAGCCTAATGGCGCTCCATGATCGCCACCCACTAATCCTATCCATTTGTTTTTGTTTAACCAGCGTTTTGCTTCTTGATAAACATAGTTATTGAGTTCTGTACAGGCGCTATTAACCTTTCCAGTTAATTTCTCAACCACATCAGCGTCCAGAGGTGTTTCTCCACAATGACTATCACTAACCATTTTAGCCCATTTCCTGGCCTCAGCATTTTTAACAGCAATATCCTGATCTACCGGGATAGTTGCTCTTTTATAATTCCATGCTTTGGGTACGCAGGGGTCAAAAAAATCGAGTTGGGTGGAAGCTTCTAAAATAGCTTCAGGTCCATGTGAAGTTCCTTTGCCATAGCTAGTTGTGGCATCCCATGGTATGGATAAATAAACTAAATCAGCTTCATCCAATGAAAATGGAAATCCGAAGTATTGTCCGTTCGGAATTCCCACGCCATTGATGTCAAAACTATTATTCATTAAGCATTTTCTTTATGTAATTCGGAAGAATAAATGCTGCTCCATGAAGTGCGGAGCTGTAGTATTTAAGTGCGTTGTTTTTCTCAAAATCGCCTGCTAAATCCTCTTTAACTTTTGTAGGATTAATGTTTCCTTTAGATGCAATTTGGAAACTCCATATTCCAGAAGGGTAGGTAGGGATGTGGAAAAGTAGCGTGTTAACCGAATCTTTACCGAAAATCCCTTTTAAACAGGTATTTAATTCAGCAAAAACTTCGTGGTTAAACATTGGGCTTTCTCCTTGTGTTACCAAAAGTCCATTATCATTCAAGGCTTTTTTACAAGCTTCGTAGAATTTGGCAGAAAACAATCCCTCTGCAGGACCTACAGGATCGGAACCATCCACAATAATCAGGTCGTAGGTCCCAGGAGCGGCGTCGTTTACGAATTTGATACCGTCTGCTATTTGCAAATTAACCTTTGGATGATCGAAGGCGCTAGAAAGGGTAGGGAGGTGTAGCTTTGATGCTTCTACAACGTTCGCATCGATTTCCACCATGTCAACTTTCTCTAAGCTTGGGTGTTTTACCAGCTCTCGGATGGTTCCCCCATCACCACCTCCAATAACCAAAGCTCTTTTTACGTTTCCATGAGATAACATAGCTGGATGCGATATCATTTCATGGTAATGTGCCTCATCGGTTTCGGTACACATAAACATATTGTCTATGGTTAGTGTTTTTCCGTAACCGTAAGTATCTATAACCCTAACTTTTTGGATATCAGAGTCTTTGTCGTATAAAACTTCTCCAGTATGGCGAAGAGATAATGCTTGATTATCATCCTTATCTGTAAACCATACGTTTCTCGTATACTTTCCTGGATTAACATGCTTTTTCGCTTCTTCGCGCATAGAATGCATGTCAAAGTCTACTCTATTTAAAAGGTTGAGTGCACCTCTTCTCATTTCAAGGGCCGAGTAATTCTTAGCACCAAATACCTTTTTCAGGTGATCAAATGAAATCCAGGCATCCATTTCACCACAGGTAAATAAATCTACCGCAGCGTAACCGTATTCTGGCCAGGTATGTATAGCTAAATGGCTTTCTTGGATAACTACAACCCCCGAAACTCCATAAGGAGAAAAATGGTGGAAAGTAGAATTGATAACTGTAGCACCTGCTATTTCAGCACCTGTTACCATGGCTTCTTCAATAACAGAAACATCATTCATTATTTCGGGGATACACCCCATGTACTCAACAATAATGTGATTTCCTAATGCGGTCATTCTTTAATCTTTTGTCAAATGTAATTTTTTACTAATAGTTTATGCAATTCGAACGGTTTTTACGTTTTGAAAGGCTTTAATTCCAGGTTCACCCAACTCCCTTCCAATGCCAGAAATACCTATACCGCCAAAGGGGAGTAGGGGATCTGACTTAACTATTGAATTTATAAATACCGCCCCTTCCTCCAATTCGTCAACTAACCTGTTTTGGATGGATTCATTTTTGGTGAATACTGAGGCTCCAAGCCCAAAATCACTCTTATTTGCTAGGTCTATAGCCTCTTCTATTGTACTAAACTCCGTAATGCAAAAAACCGGTCCAAATAACTCCTCTTCAAACGCAGGGGAATCTGATGTAACATTACTTAAAAGACAGGGCCAAACTTTGGCATCCTCTCTACGAAACTTAACCAATTCTACAGCTCCATTTTTAACCGTGCGCGCTACCTGCTCTTCTAGCTTTTCAGCGAGGTCTAATCTGGCTAATGGTCCCAATTTGGTTTCTTCCGAAAGCGGATCATTAACGCTATAATTGTCGATTATATATTTTAATTTATCGATAAAATTCTGGGACAAATCTTTGTGAATAAGGAATCGCTTAGGAGCAATACATGATTGTCCAGCATTTTGAAGTTTCGCTTCCGCCTGGGATAAAACCAGGTCCATATCAGCGTCGGGAAATACAATAAATGGGTTATTTCCACCTAGTTCAAGAACAATGGGTTTGATTTGTTTTCCGGTTATTTCTCCAACCTTGCTCCCCGCGCCAACTGAGCCGGTTAGCGTTACTCCCTTTACGATGGGGCTTTCTATTACCGTCTTTGCCAGCTCCTCACTAATTATTAAATTTTGAAAGGCATGTTTAGGTGTTCCTGCTTGTTCAAATATGTCTTGAATGAAATTCGCGCATCCAAAAACATTTGGGGCGTGTTTCAGTAAAATAACATTCCCACCTGCAAGGGCTGGTATGGCAAACCGAATTACTTGCCAGAATGGGAAATTCCAAGGCATAATCCCGAAAATAACTCCTAGAGGTTGATACTGAATCCAAGCTTTTCCCTCGGGAACATCGATTGGTGTTTTTTCAAGGTAAGATTTGCTGTAATTGGCGTAATGGCGACAACAGAGGGCGCATTTTTCCACTTCAGCAATTCCTTGGGCTAGGGGTTTTCCCATTTCTATTGCCATCAATTCAGCGGCTTTAAATTTTTGGCTTTCTAGGAGATCAGCTATTTGAAGAAGTAAGACCGATCGTTGCTTAAAGTCTGATTTACGCCAGTTTTTATATGCGATTTGAGCATTTTTAAGAACAATAGGTAGATCTTTTTCGTCTAAATAGTCGTATTTACTAATGACAGATTGATCAAAGGGATTTACAGTCTGGTAATTCATCGATACTTTTTTATATCAGGGCAAATTAAGGAAGAACTTCCTCTAAAAAGCCTTAAATTAAAAGGAAACCAAAACACAGATAATCAATAATATATGGAGCCAAGTTCAAATGCACCTACCATACTTACCATGCGAGATGGAGGTCCTCTCTACACCGAAACCAATTTAGATCAGTTCATTGTTGAGCCATTTAATACCATTTCAGCTTTGCTGTTTTTATTTCTTGCAGGTTACTGGTATCTGCGGTTACGAGGACAATTTGGGAAATTTAAATTCTTAACTGCGGCAACGATAACATTAACCGTAGGAGCAGTGGGAGGGACAATTTACCACGCATTTAGACTTGACGCCTTTTTTATGTATATGGACTGGGTACCCATTGTTTTGTTGTGTTGGGCTGCAGCGGTTTTCTTTGTATACCGGCTTAGCAATTCATTTTGGGTAGCAGCTGGGATGCTAATTTTAAGTCTAGTATCTCAAATATTGGTATTCCGCTTTGTGCCCGATCACCAATCCACCAATATTTCCTATGCCATAATGGGGTTTATGGTAGTGGTTCCTACTGTGTGGAACATTATTAAATCTCGATTTTTTCAATGGTGGTGGGTGGCATATGCCTTTGGTGCCTTTTCTTTGGCTTTACTTTTTAGAATTCTAGATCCTTTGCAGTTGATCTCAATCGGAACTCATTTTCTGTGGCACAGTTTCGGTTTTCTAGCATGTCACTTTATGTTCAAATACATTTTTGAACTTCAGAAGGCAAGAAAAATGCAGCCGTCAGTTGTGAGCGTATAGGGTACAAAAAGAAAAACCCTGACGAGGACTTGCCTGTCAGGGTCTTAAAAGCTTTTATAACTTGATGACTAGTTCACGCTATCAGCTAAGTCAGCACCAGCTTTGAATTTAACAACCTTTTTAGCTGGAATGTTGATTTCTTTTCCAGTTTTAGGGTTACGACCTTTACGTGCAGAACGCTCAGAAACGGCAAATGATCCGAATCCTACAAGAGAAATTCTTCCTCCTTTTTTAAGCTCGCCAGTGGTGGCGGAAATGAAAGCATCTAATGCTTTTTTAGAATCTGCTTTCGACAGACCAGAAGCGTCTGCAATTTGATCGATAAGTTCAGCTTTGTTCATTACTTATTTGATTTAGGGTTAGTACTTTGTTTTGACTCAGACAAATTTAGCCGAAATGTCACGTCAGTCAAGAGATTCAAGAGAAAATCCTAAATTTTGTTGATAAATCTACCTGAATGTTAATAAAGACGGGGCTTTCAGCTCGAAAAAATTATTTTATTGAGTTGGAATCCATTCGCAAATTCCCTTCCAGACATCCTTTGTTTACCTGAAATTTGCACCATTTCTAGTGCAATTACGCCGTTTTCGAGTCCCAGAACCAGCTTTTTCTCCCAAAATTCCAGTTTTCCAGAACCCAATTTTGGTCCTTCATCGAGTAGTTCACTCTTATATATTTTAAGTACGGCGGGTTTATCCAAATAGCTTATATCAAAGAAAGCCCCTGGATAGGGACTTAGTCCTCGTATTTTATTGTGTAATGCCGCAACTGGTTGGGATAAGCTCAGCTTGCAATCGTCTTTAAAGATTTTAGGTGCATGCTTGGGGCTAATGTTTTCTTTATTAATAAGGTCCTGCTGATCAACTGGAGTGATTTCATTAGAAAATAAGCCTCTAATGGTTTCTGCGAGGAGGGGTGCGCCTGCCTGCATTAATTTGTCGTGAAGATCTCCAGCATTATCATTTGGGTCTATGTCCACCTCTTTCTGTAGGAGAATGTTTCCAGTATCAATTTCGTGTTTTAGGAGAAAAGTACTTACTCCCGATTTTTCTTCTCCATTTATTATGGTATGGTTAATTGGTGCGGCACCACGGTAATTGGGTAGAAGTGAGGCGTGTAGATTTATAGTGCCCATATTAGGGAGTTTCCACACTTTTTCTGGAAGCATTCTAAAAGCTACCACCACTTGTAAATCTGGCTTTAAGGCTATTAACTCCTCATTAAACTCCTCAGATTTTAAATTGTTGGGTTCTAATACAGGGATATTATGGGCTAATGCTGTTTCTTTTACCTCACAAGCCTGTAGTTTTCTTCCTCTTCCTTTTGGGCGGTCGGGAGTGGTTACAACCCCTACAATGTTAAAGCCTTCTTTTATTAAATAACGAAGTTGGAAAGCCGCAAATTCTGGTGTTCCAAAAAATATAATTCTATTCTTCATATTGTTATATCTGTATTGCTCTCCAGTTTTTAAACCTGAAGTAGAGTAGCGATCCTATAAGCAAGAGTCCAAAATATACAAACTCCATACACCACACTATTAATATGGGTTGTGGATTGACAACAGTAATATAATAGGCGGTGAAAATGTAAATGGTGATGCAAAGGTTTTCGATAATGAACGCCCATCGGGTATCTCCAACTCCTGCAATAGCATTAAAAATTACGGTAGCAGCCATAAATACAAGGGCTTCGAAGAAAACCAATTGCAGTACGGGTGCGGTGTCTTTAATTAAAGTCCCGTCGTTTGTAAGTATTCCAATAATGGCCTGGGGGTAGAGTAAATACCCATGTATGAGTAATACAATTATTACCAGCGAAACTTTGGTTAAATACTTTATGGCTTGGGGCACAAGTTCGAATTTATGCTGGGCCATGTAATTAGAAACATAGGTTTTGGTGGTTGTTCCAAATCCCATTATGGGAATAAAAGCAAGGAAATAAAGGCTTCTAATTAACTGGCTGATGGCTAATTCATGACGACCAATTTTCTCAATTAGAAAAAAGAAAATGGTCCAGGAAATCATTGCCAGAAAACGCTGTCCCATAATAGGTAAGGACAATTGAACTAGTTTTTTGATTTCCTCTTTTACCAATTTGAACCCCGTAAAACCAATCCAATCCATAACCCGTTTATCCCGCCTAACATAGGATATACAATACAGCAGAGCGCAAGCCTCTGCAATAACCGAGGCCAATGCTGCTCCATTTAACCCCATTTCTGGAAATAACCAGATACCATGAATGAGGAGATAATCGAATACTAGGTTTACCGAGGCCATTACGGTTGTACTGGTAGCTAGGATTTTGGTTTGGGCTATTCCAGAATAAAAACCAATTAAGGTTAGCTGGGCAATTGCAAAGAAGTAACCAACGCTTCGTATTTTAAGAAAGCCTTCTATTGCAACTTTTAACTCGCTATCCGCGGTAACGTAGGTTAACAAAGGGGAAGAAAACCATGCGACCAGAATATAGGCCAACAAAGCCAGTGCAATGAGCAAGAAAAAGGCATTCCAAAATAAATTTCGAAGTGCCAGATGGTTACCCGCACCAATACGCCTAGCCGTAATAATTTGTAGTCCCTCACTTAGTCCTTGGGCAACCAGAAAAAAGGTAATATAAACCAACCCAGCATTCCCAGCTGCATTAAGTTGCAATTCACCAATATGGCCGAGAAAGGCGGTGTCTACAAAGGTTAAAATGAATTGTACAAAACCCCCAAGCATTATGGGGTTTGTAACTTTTAGTACGGATTTTAAATTTAATTGGAGCTCCACTAAATTAATCTACCTGAATTACAAGACCCTTTAAATATTCTCCCTCCGGGTGATAGATGCTGTATGGATGGTCAGCAGGCTGATGTAATTGTCCCAATACTTTTATTTCTCTACCCGTTGGGATAGCCGCGGCTAAGACAGTGCTGTTGAACAAGAATTTATCTACAACCTGACTGCAAGAAAAAGTTAGGATAAGCCCGCCTGGCTTAATGTGTTCTATGGCTCTTGCATTTAGCCTTTTGTAACCCTGAATAGCCTTGTGTCTCGAGGAAATGCTTTTCGCAAATGCAGGAGGGTCTAAAACGATGATATCGTAATCGGTTTCCATGCTCTTGATGTAATCAACAGCATCGGCCTTAATAGTCTTATGATTTGCGTTTTCAAGCCCATTTAGAGCAAGGTTTCTCTCTAGTTCCTGTAAAGCTGTTTCAGAACTATCTAGGGAGTGAACCTCTGCAGCGCCCCCTTTTAGAGCTTCAATTGAAAAACCACCAGTATAACAGAAGGTGTTAAGTACCTTCTTACCTTTAGAGATGCTTCCGAGCCATTTTCTATTGTCTCTTTGATCAATGAAAAAACCTGTTTTCTGGCCTGTTTCCCAGTTAATGTGGTATTTGGTGCCATTTTCTTTGGCAATGCACTCACTTATTTCATTCCCGTACACCAATTCTTCATCAACACCGTGTAGCGTTTTAATGTGTTCGGGCATTTTAACGTAAACAGATTTCAGTTTACTTCCCAGCTTGTTCTTTAAAAATTCAACTACGATGTCTTTGATATGATAGGTTGCTATGGAGTAGGCTTGCATTACTGCATGACCATCGTACATGTCAATAATTAATCCGGGTAAACCATCACCTTCTGCAAATACCAGTCGATACATATTGGTTTCATTATTCTCCACTAGGCCTAGTTTCTCTCTTCTTCGCCATGCTTTTTCTAAGCTGTCGGTCCAAAAGCTGGTACTTGGAGTATTATCACCAAAGGTGATCATCCGGATACATATGGTACTTTGATCCTGAAAATACCCATAGCCCAATAAACCGCCCTTGTTGGATCTTACTTCTACCACGTCTCCGTCTATGGGTTCACCTTCCCACGACTTTACCGCTCCGGAGAATACCCAAGGGTGATATCTTCTAATGGATTGATCCTTTTTTGTTTTTAGGGTTGCTACTGCAGCTATGTTTAACTTTTCCATACTTCTTTAAAATCGTTATCCGAAATAATTTTTCCCGATTCAGCGAGATCGCGCAAATGTCTATAAAATGCTTCGCTTTGCAATCGAAATACCCTGTTAAGCTTAATCAATTCGTCAATTTTTATTCTTTTCTCAGATGGAATGGCTTCAAAAATCAATTTGGAAAAGTCTTTAGTTTCCTCCATGCTTAGGCATAAATCGCATTTGCCACATTTTTCAATTTCATCACCAAAATATGCGCAAAGGTATTGCTGGCGGCAGGTTTCGAGCTCTAAGTAGGATTTTATCTTCTCGAAATGTCTCTTTTTTAAAGCATTAAGAACACCAAGCTTTTTTCCTGAAAGAGCATTTTTCATACTAACCGGCCGATTTTCCAATAAACTTAGTTCCCACTTATTTTCCAATAGGTAAAGTTGAATAAGCTTTAGGTCTGCCAGTCGCTTTAATTGCTTAATTACAGTCTGCTCGTTGGTGGAGCAATACTTGGCCAATTGTCTTGGATGAATAAGCGTAGGAAACTCGAATATTCCTTGATAAAGCCGGCCGAGTGCATCCATTAAACTCGATAATTCAGTGTAGCGTATGCTCGCAGCATAGAATTGTCTGGGGTTAACGGTAATCTGCAATTTGGGCTTTCGAATACTTGGGGTATCCCAGTCTATAAGCCCTTCAACCCTTAACGCATCCAAAAGAGTTGCGATTTCGGCAGTACTTTTTTTAGTGAAAGATGAAAGCAATTTAGGGTCGAAATATACCAGGGTGCCTTTTCCTGTACCCAGAGCGATTTTTAAAAAACTCATCAGTTTGTTGTAAAAATCCAGTAAGTCTTTTTTCTCAACTTGTCGATTGACCAGTTTATCCTCTAAAAGTTTCAAGTCATTATCGTCGTACAGGGTTAGGGCGTATGATTTTTCGCCATTTCTACCCGCTCGTCCTGCCTCTTGTATATAGGCCTCCAGCGATTCAGGGAGTTCGGGGTGGATCACAAATTTTACGTTGGGCTTATCTATTCCCATACCGAAAGCAGAGGTTGCCACCATAACATGCCTATTAGATTCCATCCATTCTTTTTGGTTTGCCTCGCGAAGACTTGTAGGCATTCCAGCATGATAGGGAAGGGCAGGGATTCCATTTTCATTGAGGAAATTACTCCAATGCAGGGTGTTTTTTCTACTTCGGGTATAAATAATGCCACTTCCTTTTTGTTTGGTGCAAGTGTTTAGGATGTATTCTTGCTTTTGCTCCGTTTTTTTTACGAAAAACCGAAGATTTTCCCTGAAAAAGGAGCTTCTTATAAGTTGGGGTTTTTTATGGAATCCAAATTCAACAATGTCTTCAACAACCTTTGAGGTAGCAGTTGCCGTAAGGGCAAGGGTTTGGACATCAGGATTGGGGAAAAACTCTTTAACTTGTAAGTAAGAAGGTCTAAAATCGTGTCCCCATTGCGAAATACAATGAGCTTCGTCTAAAACCAATAAGTTCACCTTCATTTGGCTTATCCTGGTGGATACCAATTCATTTTGGAGCCGTTCTGGAGAAAGAAAAAGGAATTTAACATCTCCGTAAACACAATTATCTAGCAGACGATCTAAATCTTTAGGGTGAATCTTGCCAGCAAGATTGATAGCTTTTATTCCTTTACTTTTTAGTGCCTCTGCTTGGTCATCCATCAGTGAAATTAGCGGTGAAATCACTACTCCGATGCCTTCTTTAAGTAAAACGGGTACTTGATAACAGATAGATTTCCCCCCACCAGTGGGTAGAAGCGCAAGGGTGGATTTACCCTCTATAAGCGATTGGATAACAGGGGTTTGTGCTGGGCGAAAATCTGGATAACCCCATACTTTTTTCAACAAATTTCGTGCCTCTTGCATTTCCGTTCATCCAACTTTGGGGCTAAATATCGGCTTAATGATTAAATTTGTGCGCTTTTAAAGTGGAGAGGTATGAAGGATGTTATGGAAATACGAGTAGATAAAACCACAAATTCTAAGATCGCAGAGGTAGATTTCGACAATCTTCCTTTCGGAAAAATCTTTTCCGATCACATGTTTGTGATGGATTATGCGAATGGGGAGTGGAAGGATCTACGCATTACTCCATATCAGAATATAGAAATTAGTCCTGCTAACTCTACACTGCACTACGGTCAGACCATTTTCGAAGGATTAAAAGCATACAAAGCGGAAAATGGAGAGATTCTAGTTTTTAGGCCTGGGGCAAATTTAGACCGACTTAATAAATCGGCTCAGCGCATGTGTATGCCCGAAATTCCAAAGGAACTGTTCATTGAGGCGCTTAAAAAGCTTATCGATATAGATAGAGCATGGGTGCCAGGCAAGGAGGGGCAAACGTTATATATAAGACCCTTTATGTTTGCAACCGACGAGTTCATTGGAATTCGCCCGTCTGATACATACAGATTTATCATTTTCACTTGCCCGGTGGCGAACTACTACAACAAGCCGGTAAGAGTTAAAATAGAAGAGCACTACTCGAGAGCGGGACAAGGAGGATTAGGTTTTGCAAAAACTGCAGCAAACTATGCCGCTTCACTGTATCCAGCTAAACAAGCACAGAAACAAGGTTACGACCAGTTAATTTGGACCAACAGTGGTTCGCACGAATTTATCGAGGAGAGTGGTACCATGAACGTTATGTTTAGGATAAACGACACCTTGATAACTCCGGCTAGTAACGATTCTATTCTAAGAAGTATTACCCGTATGTCCGTAGTGGAAATTGCTAAGCATTGGGGATATAAAGTAGAAGAAAGAAAGGTTTCGGTTGATGAGGTGATTGCTGCAATTAAAGATGGTAGCTTAAAAGAGGCCTTTGGTCTTGGTACTGCAGCAACTGTTGCCCATATCGAAAGTCTATCTTACCGTGATGAAGATTTTGATTTGCCTCCTATAGAGCAAAGAGAATTCTCCAACAAAGTGGCCGATTACCTAAATGCTTACAAAAGAGGCCTAGAAGAAGACGTATTTGCTTGGAATATCCGCGTATAATTCACTTTCTTATTAGAGGTTAGGGGAGAACTTTTTAGGATACACAAAGTCCTTTAGCGTTCCCGTTCCCAGAAAAATTTCATTCCAAGATTTGATTTCGAGTTGGATGTGAGCTATCCCCAGTGTTGGGATATTGCTTATGTTTTCTCCGCATAGCTCATTAACAAAATCGGTTACACCTGGATTGTGTCCAATATAAAATGCCTTCTTGCAGCTAGTTGGTATTTCACTGATGGCAGAGAAAATGGTTTGGCTGGAGGCGTGATACAAAATCCGGTTAGGAGATATTTTTAATTGATCCGATTGAACAAAGGGGAGAAGCCCCTCAAAGGTTTCGGTAGTCCGTTTAGCGGTGGAATAAAGAATTATGTCGGGCTTAATTTGTTGGCTTTTAAGGTGTTCACCCATGATTTCTATGGATTTATAACCTCGATTATTAAGGGGTCGGTCGTAATCTTTTAACTGATTTTCAGCCCAAGAGGACTTTGCATGGCGAATAACAAAAAGTTCTAAACTCATTGGTTTAACAAGTATTTTAATCAAATATTTTGTTGCTGTGGTCGAAAAATTAAATTTGCACAAAATCGCAACAATTAACAATTAAAAGACCTATGAAAACTTTAAAGAAAGTAATGCTTGGTTTGGCATTGCCATTTTTAGCTGGTGCAGTACTAGTTTCTTGTGAATCAGATGGAAACGGTGGAGAAAGCAAAAGGCCAACCCTAGTATTGGATAACGAAAACAATTTTATTGCAGGTGATACCGCAGTAGCTCCTCAAGCTCTTCTTAACTTTAGGGTAGTGGCTACTGAAAACTCTCAATCTAAGAAAAACCTTAAGAATTTTAAAATAGAGCGTATTTTCAACAACACTCCAATAACTATTAAGGATACTAGTATTAGTGGAACATCTTTCCAATTTGAGCTACAGGATACTGCAAGATCTGTTTCTGGTGTAGAGAAGTTTATTTTTTCTGTAACAGATAGAGATGGAGAAACTGCAAGAAGAGAAGTTAACGTAACTACCATTGGATTAGAGTTAAGAGAAGGTAACATCCGCCACATCGCAGGTCCCGCAAGCTGTCTTGGTTCCTTCGATTTGATAAACGTTCTAGCGGTAAGTTCAAGCTCAAGTGATGATAATAAGGATATGGTAAATACCGACCAGGCAGATGCTGCATTCACTGGATCTTTTACGTCTAAAAACGGAACTCGTTTCGTAGTAGGAAATGCAGTTAATACTGCAAACTTTAACTTCGAAAATGCAACTGAATCCCAAATTCAAACCGCATACGGTTTAGGTCAATCGAGCACAACAGTTAATAATCCAGCAAATGCTGCGCAAGGACTTATCTTTGTTAACCTAAGAGGTTTAAATAGATACGCTGTAATACGCGTTGTTGAAGTAGATGCTTCGAATAAAGAATGTAACCCAGGTGCACAAAGAAATTTTGGTAAATTCTCTTTCGAGTACAAGATTGCTAACGACGTAGTAATGAACTAAGCTTTATAGCTAATACATTTTAAAGGGCGATCCAAAGGGTCGCCCTTTTTTTGTGCTTTGCAATTTTATGGTTGGTTGAAATAAAAAGACCGCCCGTAAAGAGCGGTCTTATCCATTTTCCTAAAACATTGGTTTAAAATAATGCTTCTTCCTCCAGCGGTTTTCTAAAGACCACCTTGCCCTCAAAAACATCCATTACCAATTCTTCTCCAGCCTTAACCTCGCCACCTAATATAGCTTTCGACAGTTCGTTCAGGATTTGATTTTGAATCAATCGCTTAACTGGACGCGCTCCAAAACTTGGGTCATATCCTTGATTTATAAGCCATTCTAATCCTTCCTCGGATAATTTGATGTTTAGGCCCTTGTCCTCGAGTCGAGCATTTACGGCGTTCATCTGAATTCGAATGATGTCTTTAATCACACTTTGATTCAGTGGTCGGAAGGTTACCACTTCATCAATACGGTTTAAAAACTCGGGGCGCAAACTTTTCTTCAATAGTTCGAATACCTGAATTTTCGTGGTTTCGTAGGTTTCATCAAGTTCGTTGTCGCCCGCATTTTCGAAATTGCTGGCAATAATATCCGACCCTATGTTGGAGGTCATAATAATTATGGTGTTTTTAAAATCTACGGTGCGGCCTTTGTTGTCAGTTAATCTTCCATCGTCAAGAACCTGAAGTAGAATGTTAAATACATCGGGGTGGGCCTTTTCGATTTCGTCTAACAATATTACCGAATAAGGGCGGCGTCTAACCGCTTCGGTTAATTGACCACCTTCGTCGTACCCCACATAACCAGGAGGAGAACCTACCAAGCGGCTAACAGCGTGACGCTCTTGGAACTCACTCATGTCAATTCGCGTCATGGCTTTTTCGTCGTTAAATAAGAATTCACTTAGTGCTTTAGCCAATTCCGTTTTTCCTACCCCTGTTGATCCTAGGAATAAAAAGGATCCAATTGGTTTCTTTTCGTCCTGTAAACCAGCCCTAGATCTTCGAACGGCATCTGCAACAGCGGTAAGAGCCTCGTCTTGCCCTACAACGCGCTTTACAAGTCGTTCTTCTAATTTTAAAAGCTTCTCCCTTTCGCTTTCCAGCATTCTATTTAGAGGAATTCCTGTCCATTTACTAACCACATCGGCTATTTCCTCGGCATCAACTTCTTCCTTTAACAATTTAGAGCTGTGTGCACGCTCTTGAATTGCCTTTTTCGCTTCTTCTAGTTTTAACTCTAGCTCTTTTAATTTTCCATATCTAATTTCTGCTACTTTTCCGTAGTCGCCTTCTCTTTCAGCCTTTTCAGCAGCGAGTTTAAGCTCGTCTATTTCCTCCTTTACGCTTTGTACACCGTTTATTATTTCTTTTTCCTTTTCCCATTGGGCCTTAAGGTCGCGGCGTTTTTTATTAAGGTCGGCTAATTCTTCTCCAAGTTTGGATAATTTCTCTTCGTCTTTTTCTCTTTTGATGGCTTCTCTCTCAATTTCCAACTGAAGGATTCTTCTGTCCACCTCATCTAACTCCTCGGGTTTAGAATTCATTTCCATGCGAAGCTTAGATGCCGCTTCATCCATTAAGTCAATGGCTTTGTCTGGTAGGAATCTATCGGAAATGTACCTTGTAGAAAGATCCACTGCACTTATAATGGCTTCGTCCTTTATAAGAACCTTGTGGTGGGTTTCATATCTGTCTTTAATACCTCTAAGTATCGATATAGCGGCCTCTCTATCTGGTTCACTTACAAATACTTTCTGGAATCTTCTTTCTAGGGCCTTATCCTTTTCAAAATACTTTTGGTATTCGTTTAGGGTGGTGGCTCCTATAGCGCGTAATTCTCCTCTAGCAAGGGCTGGTTTAAGAATGTTAGCGGCATCCATAGCTCCTTCGCCGCCACCGGCTCCAACCAAAGTGTGAATTTCGTCTATAAAGAGTATGATATTACCATCGGAGTTTACCACCTCTTTTACAACCCCTTTGAGGCGTTCTTCAAACTCTCCTTTGTACTTAGCACCAGCAATTAAGGCACCCATATCCAAGGCATAAATTTGTTTGGATAATAGGTTTTCTGGAACATCCTCCTTCACCATTCTATGAGCAATTCCCTCTGCAATGGCCGTTTTACCAACACCAGGTTCTCCAATAAGAATGGGGTTGTTTTTGGTTTTTCTGGATAGTATTTGAATTACACGTCTAATTTCATCGTCACGGCCAATAACGGGGTCTAATTTTCCATTTCTAGCCTGCTCTTTAAGGTTGATTGCAAATTTCTCAAGCGCTTTGTATGCCGTTTCCTGGGTATTTGATGAAACACGGTCTCCGTTTCTTAAATCGGCTATGGTATTGATTACGGATTTCAATTTGAGTCCGGCATCTTTTAGCATTTGCCCTGTTTTGCCGCCGTTATCTAGAATTGATAAAAGGAGGTGTTCCGAGGCGACATACTCATCTTTAAATTCTTTCAGGTAATTCTCTGCTTTCACCAAAACTTTGGAACTGTTCTGGCTCAATTGAACGTTTCCGCCTTGTACTTTTGGTAAACGATCTAAATCTAGCTCTAATACCGATTTAAGATTTAGAAGGTTGGCGGAATGTTTCTTAAAAACATAGGAGATAAACTCCTCTTCCTTATCAATTAATGCTTTTAGTAGGTGAGAGGGTTCTATAAATTGATGATCCCTTTTAATGGCTTCAGCCTGCGCGCTTTGAACGACTTGCTGGGCATTTTGGGTATATCTGTCAAAATTCATTGCTATTGTTTTTTCCTATTTACAACAAAAAGCAATCCAACAGATTTTTATTTCTAAGCTTCGGATTTTTTGTCAGCAGCAAAAAATAAAAATGGAAAATTAGTCAGACACTCACTTTTAAGCAAGTCTAATTGACATGGTATAAATGTCAGAATATCAGTTAGTTAAAACCTTCTGATTGTAGCGTCTTACTAAATTGATGATTTGGTTGTATTCCACCTCCTCGTAATACAGCTTATCGGAAATTTCGTCTACCCCTGTTAGGTGGTCTGAAAGAATTTCGAGGTAGTTGTCGGTGTTAAGCTGAAAAACCGTTCCGTTTTCATTTTCGAAATAGTAGAAGGTTCTTATTTCGTTTTTATAATACTGGTCAAAGGCGTATAAATTAACTTTTCCATAGGCCACCATTTCTAGGAGCTTTTCCTGTCCGTTAATTTCGATTTTGCCATACCGAACAAGGTTTATTTTCAGATCCTTAATTTCAGAAACAGGGATTTTTCTCTTGTTTTTACTTCCCTCGGGCTTAATTTTAAGCGATCGGGTATAAACCGGTTTAATTTTGATTTTACCCTCAACTTGTTCTCCCGTTTCCAGATTAACGTATCCATGAAAATACTTTTGACTTGGTCTTTTGTACTTTCCAAGCGAGCAAGAGAGGAGGACACTTGAGAGGATGACCAGTAAAAGTTTAATGCTCGAATTCATAAACGCGTTTAACGGAATGTAGTTTGTGAGTTAAATTATTGATGTCGTTAAGGTCTCTAATACCTTCTTCCGACAAAAGATCTATGCGAACCCTTCCGGAGGCGTGGATGATTTTTTGATCTTCCCAGATTATCCCTACGTGGGTTACTTTGCCATTTGATTCAAAAAAAGCTAAATCACCTTTTTTCCATGAAGATGCGTTCCCTATTAACTCACCTTTTTGCTGCTGTTGCCATGCATCTCTGGGTAAGTAAACTCCCAAATAAGCAAAACATTGTTGTACAAACCCACTACAATCTACACCCATAAGTGTTTTACCACCCCATAGGTATGGTGTGTTAATCCAAGTGATTACATAGCTTGACCAGTTATCTGCTTTGCATTGGATGGTGGATTTAATAGATATCCGCCAATCACCGATATTAATAGCTTGGGAATCTGGCACCCAGGCACCATAGGATAGGTGGATACTTCCTCGGTTGGAAAGTAGGGTGAACTGAGGAACACAGTTGTAAGATTTATTAACTGAATTCCACACTTCAAACTCTTCATCCTCAACAAAGGTGAGTTGCTTTTTATCAACCCAGCATTCGTAATCATCCTCCAAGTTTTTAACCTTACACCATTTCTCTTGTTCTTCAAGAAGTTCTAGGCTTTCCCCAAAAAGGAGCTGAGTAATCATTTCAGCTTTATCGGAAGGTTCTGCTCTACCGGGAATTACGTACAGGAGGTTGATTATTTTCATAAAAAAAGGCCGAAAATTTCTTTTCGGCCCTAATATATGATTTCTGGAATTTGCTTAAACGTTTTCTACGACAAGTGCAGAAGCACCTCCACCACCGTTGCAAATACCGGCAGCTCCGTATTTTCCGTTGTTTTGCTTAAGAACGTTTATTAGGGTAACTACAATTCTTGAACCTGAAGAACCCAGAGGGTGACCAAGAGAAACAGCACCACCATTAACGTTTACTTTATCAGAAGCTAGATCAAGGATTTTGCAGTTTGCGATACCTACCACAGAAAAGGCTTCGTTTAATTCGTAAAAATCAATTTGATCCTTAGATAAACCAGCTTTTTTAAGGGCAATTGGAAGTGCCTTTGCAGGCGCCGTGGTAAAACGCTCAGGTTCTTGAGCAGCATCGGCGTAGCTAACCAATTTAGCGATAGGCTTCAACCCAAGCTCTTCCATTTTTTCTTTACTAACTAGCACCAATGCAGAAGCACCGTCATTTAGTGTCGAAGCATTTGCAGCAGTTACGGTTCCATCTTTTTGGAAAACAGGACGTAGAGCTGGAATTTTTTCCATTTTTACGTTTCTGTATTCTTCATCTTCAGAAATTACGATAGGATCACCCTTTCTTTGAGGAACCTCAACAGGTACGATTTCATCCTTGAATTTTCCAGCTTCCCAGGCAGCAGCAGATCTTTTATAAGATTCTATTGCGAAATTATCTTGCTCTTCGCGAGAAATGTTGTGTTCTGATGCACATAGTTCAGCAGCGTTACCCATGTGATACTTGTTGTATACATCCGTTAACCCGTCTTTTACCAATCCATCAATCACTTTATTATCCCCTAAACGCATACCATTTCTAGCTGCGGGAAGGTAATAAGGAACAGAGCTCATGTTTTCCATTCCACCAGCTACCACAAGGTCGTTATCACCGCACATAATACTTTGTGCTGCAAACATGATAGACTTCATTCCCGATGCACATACCTTGTTTATAGTAGTACAAGGAACATCGTTGCTCAATCCAGCTGCTTTTGCTGCTTGACGAGCAGGAGCTTGACCGTTATTAGCCTGAAGAACATTTCCCATAAACACTTCATTTACGTGCTCTGGTTTAACTCCAGCTTTATCTAAGGCACCTTTGATTGCTGTAGCCCCAAGTTGGGTTGCAGGAACAGAAGATAATGCTCCTTGGAAAGATCCCATAGGAGTACGAACGGCTGATACAATAAAAACTTCTTTCATTATATGGTATTTAATTTTTTTCGCGGCACGAAGGTAATGAATTGTAAGGATGCAAAATATTTAGCGAAGGTGTTGTTTGATTTAGACAATGTATTATATTTGCGCCCCCAATGGAGAGGTGGGTGAGTGGCTGAAACCACATGTTTGCTAAACATGCGTGCGAGAAATCGTACCGGGGGTTCGAATCCCCCTCTCTCCGCCAGAAAAAGGCAGTAAAACGAAAGTTTTACTGCCTTTTTTGCTTTCTAAGAAAATCCCAAGCCGCAGGCTTGAGGGTTTTCGTGAAAGCAAAAAAGCAAGTACGCGATAGCGGACTGCCTTTTTCTGAAGCTCCCCCTAAGGGATCACGAGGCGGAGCCGAGTAATCCTTATGGTGATTAAGTGATTAGTTAATAGGCAGATTGCCGCAGGCTTGAGGGTTTTCGTGAAAGCAAAAAAGCAAGGACACGAAAGTGGACTGCCTTTTTCTGAAGCACCCACCTCTAGGGATCACGAGGCGGAGCCGAGTAATCCCTGTGGCTAATAGGCAGACTGCCGCAGGCTTGAGGGTTTTCGTGAAAGCAAAAAAGCAAGGACACGAAAGTGGACTGCCTTTTTCTGAAGCTACCGCCCTTGGGATCACGAGGCGAAGCCGAGTAATCGCTTTGGCTAATTAGCTTATTAGCGAATTCGCTAATTGGCTGCAAGGAATTAGAAACGTGCCTTTTTCACCATACTAGTTCCTACGATATCGGAACAGGGGATGCTTTTTGGTTTTTTGCGTTTGGGATTAAATCCATAGGCAAAAATCATTGTGATTTCGTGTGCACCATGGCTCTGAATATTCCCCAGTTTGGACATGGAAAAGTCGTAATTGTATCCAAAATGGATATTTAACCACTGAAAACCGATGTATCCAATAAATGCTTCATTATTAGCGTAGCCTGGTTTGTAAGCTTTTAACCCAGGAATTCCTCTGTAGAATAACCCAAATTCCATGGCGTCGTAGTGATAGATGGCTCCAAAATCCAATTGATCCCAGGATAGTTGAGCCTTATACAAAGCAGCATAACTAACGTAGGAACTGCTTTTTTGGGATGTGTTACCTTTTATGACCATGTCGTACAATACGTATGCCGAGTAACGTATGGGAAGATGGTTTTTAGTGTTTGTAAAGGATTGATTGGGACGAGTTAAATGGTCGGCAGCAAAGCCAAAACGTAAATTTTGCTTGTTGAGCTTGTACTCAATACCAAAGCTAAAATCTAGGTAGGATACCTGGTTGTTATCAAAGCCTTCTATGGTACTTGGGGCGTTGTCTCGTACAAACTGATCGGTAAAAACCAGTTTATTGAAATTAATACTTCGCATGGCTAAGGCTGTACGCAAACCAAAGCGTATCATTTGGTTGTAGTTTACCCTTAAACCGTATGCGTAAGAGCCTGCTATATAGTCGTACTGAAGGGCACCATCGCCAGCTACATCTTCTAGAACATATAGGCCTATTCCAGAGTTTATTCCTGCCAATCTTTTGTCAACGTAAGCGCTATACGTTTTGTAGTTGTTTTTAATTCCGGGCCACTGATTGCGGTAATGCAATCCGATCCGGTTGTATTTACTAGCTCCTGCAAGTGCAGGGTTTAGCTGGTACGGATCGTTATAAAATTGAGCATACTGAACCTCCTGAGCCTTAGCCCATGAAGAGCATAGAACCAGAGCGAGACCTAAAATGATATGTAGTTTTTTACCTACTTCCATATCAGGGTTACATTTCCAGATTCTTCAATTACCTCTCCGGTGACAAAGCCAGCCGTTATTTTCCAGATGTAAACATCTTGCTGCGAAAGTTTTCCCTTGTAATATCCATCCCAACCTCTGTGAATATCGTTGGATTCGAACACCAATTCTCCCCAGCGATTAAAAATCTTCATATTGAAGTTGTTTACGAAATCTGCTGTTGGGTGGAAAACATCGTTGTTTAAATCATTTTTATTGTAGTATCCGCCATTTCCTCCCTGTGTGTTTGGAGTAAATGCCGTGGGTACTTTAAAGCTTACATATGGATTTACTCTTACCGTTATTTGGAATTCATCGAAACATCCAAATTGGTTGAGTACGCCCAAGTTTACTATATAGTTTCCAGTATCGGCGAAGGTTACAACGGGGTTGTTTTCTTGGCTTGAGTTACCGTTGGGTAGGTCCCAAATAAAGGAAGTATAACCGGATGATAGGTTGAAGAACTGAATTTTAGGATCAAGTAAGCTCGTGCTAATTTTATCTGAACTTGCATTTGCTATGGGGCTGGGTTTAACAAATATCTTGTAGGGTTGTGAAGCCTTGGTGTTACAACCATAGGCAGAACTAATGGTTAAATCCAATTCGTACTCTCCAGGATTATCAAACTGATAACGGAAAGGGTTGGTATTGTACATCTCTCCACTTTCTAGCGTCCAGGTATAATTTAAGTAGGCTGAGTTTTTATTTACTGTATCTACCAATACTATTTCTAGTGGAGCACAGTCTTGAGCAATGGTATCTGGCAGAAATAATTTGGGTGACGGCGTGGTTCTTACAAGTTTGTTTGCAGAAATGGTATCCAGACAAGCGTTTACAATTTTAAGTTCAAATTCTGTATTAGCATCAATAGAATGGGAGTAAGGGCCTAAATCATTTCCTAAATCTGGAGACCAAATAAACTCATAAGGGCCAACTGTTGATTCATGAGTACCATAAATCGTAAAAGGAACATCGGTACAAAGCGTATCGGGTGCTACAATATTTACCGATTCTTTCGCCGCATTGCGCACAAAGAGGGTGATCTCTTTAATTCCACTGTAACAATTGTTGGCGTCTGTTCCGTACACGCGATATTTAGTTGTAGTATCGGGATTAACAACCTGGTTATAGCCATTTCCTAAATTGTGGTTCCAATGTGCTTTTAATGAACCTGTACCACCACTAAGGGCAACAGCCATAGTTCTGGACTGTCCAGCACATAGGGTATCATCAGCCGATGCCGTTATGTCTAGTGGACCTGGTTCCTGGATATTAAAGAACACCTTAGAGGGGCAATCGTTTGCGTCGTAAATACTGAAAAAGAAATTCCCAGGTCCTAATGCACTTACCTTATAGATGGCAGTATCTTCGAAGTTAGCACCGTTAAACCCTATCATGTAAGGTTCGGTTCCACCCGAAATTACCTGAATTCTAGCACCACCGTTTTCTTGGCCAAAGCATTGAACATCCTGGATTACTGTATCCGCCACAATAGGAGCAGGTTCGTTGATCAGGATACTTCTTTCGTAGGTGCAATTGTTTTTATCAGTTACCACTACAGCGTGATTCCCCGCATTGAGATTATAAAATTCCCCACTATTAGAACTGGTGGTATTATCCAAAAGGAAGCTGAAGTTAGGTGTGCCGCCAATGGGAGAAACCTTTATAAATCCATCCTTGCTATTATAGCAGGTTAAGTTGCCTTTATCAATGTTTGCTGAAAGGGGAGAAGGCTGGGTTAATTCCACAGTATCCACTTTAAAGCAACCGTTAGCATCAACAATCCTTACCCAATATCTACCAGCGAATAGATTTTCATGTGCACTTGCATTTCCCGAAGGAATGTTCCAGCTGTACTCGTACGGTGAAGTTCCTCCACTCACCTGAGCCTCAACCTTTCCATCGTTAAATCCGAAACAGCTTACCGGGGTAGAATTGGTTACAATGGCAATAGGGGAGCCTGGTGCTTTAATTTCCACCTCCTCAAATGAGCTACAACCCCTGCTGTCTGTAACCTCCACTTGGTAAATCCCCACGGGTAAGCTACTGGCTAGCCTTGAATTTTGGTTTCTACTATCGTTCCATAAGTATTGGTAAGGTGCAATTCCACCCGATACAGTAGCTTCTGCAGTTCCAAGAGAATCTCCATAACACTTGTTATGTGTTGGCTTTATTTCAATTTCTAGCTTTTGGCTAGGTTGATTAATATTGATTGAGGCATTTGTGGAACATCCATTTGCGTCCGTAACAACTAATTTATACTGTCCAGCAGCAAGGTTTTCTAATGCAGAGTCGATTGGTTCTCCGGGAGCATCCCATTTGTAGCTATATGGTTTTGTACCTCCTTTTACGTAACTCAATACGCTGCCATCATTTCCTCCAAGACAGGATACATCCTTTTTAAAGAAGCTAATTTGCAGCGGGCTAATTGGTCCGCCAACTTCTACCTTTTCAATTAGTTCGCAGCCATTGTCATCCTTTATTTTAACGAAGTATTCCCCAGGCAATAAATTATCAGCAACCGGTGAAACTTGCTTGTTAATATCATTCCATTGGTATTGGTACGGAGGTGTTCCCCCGTCTACCTGAACCGCGGCTGAACCATTGGCTTCGTTGAAACACTTTGCATCAACCGAGGAGGTGACTGCGGAAACAGGTTTCTCTGGTTCGGTTATGGTTACCAGAGCTGAATCTAAACAGCCAAATCTATCACTAACTATAACTTTATACGGTCCCGCGGCAAGTCCAAAGGCAGTATCAGTTTTTTGTTGTTGTGGATCACTCCAGGTAATATTATAGGGTGGATATGCACCTGTAATATTTACCCATGCTTTCCCTGTTTTACTGCCAAAACAGCGAATTGTTCTACTTTGTACTGAAATTCTAAGCGTAATTGGCGGCTCCTTTATTTCGAAAGATTTTTGCTTTACACAGCCGTTAGCATCTTCTATCCTAATAGTATGGTTACCAGAATTTAGACCGTTTCTTACTTCGTTTGAAGCTGCTTCACTATTCCAAAAATACTGGTAGGGTGCGGTTCCTCCGTTCACCTGAGCAATGGCTTTACCATTATTTCCTTGTCCACACTTAACGTGATCTAAAATTAGGCTTACAGACAGTGAATCGCGGTTATTAAGGAAAATTGAGTCGACTCTACTACAGTTTTTAGCATCGGTTAACTCAACCGTATAAGAACCAGAAACAAGGTTAGTAATAGTTTGACTGTTTGATGAAACAGGGAAACTCCATTGAAAATTGTAGGGACCAGTTCCGCCAACTCCTTCTACCGTTATTTCTCCATCATTTCCATTATAACAAGAAGGTGCAATTGGTGTGAAAATGGATTTTAATGCACTAAATGGTTGCTTAATCTCCACCAACTCATTTATTCTACATCCGTTTTGATCTGTGATTTCAGCAAGATAATTACCGGCCAATAAATTGCTAGCCGTAATTCCATTCTGGTTTTCAGGATCGTTCCACGAAATATCGTATGGAGCCAGTCCGCCAGAAATATTGAGTGATGCGGATCCAGTATTTTCACCAAAACAGTCAACATCTGAAGTGGTATGGGTAACATTTAAAAATTCATCTGGCTCTTGAATAAAAATATTTCCAGAGATGGTGCATCCGGCAGCATCAGTTATTTGGCACACATAATTTCCACTTTTGAGGTTCGTGGCCACCGCAGTTGTTTGAGCATTTTCGTCATTCCATAAATAGGAGTATGGCTTAACACCACCACTAACGGCAGCGCTTGCTATTCCAGAACTATCGCCTTTACATGAGATGGTATTACCAGAGAGAGAAAGGGTTAGAGGAGAGTTGGGTTCGGTTATTACCACCGATTTAACCAGTTTACATCCATTAGCATCGGTAATGTTTACCGTGTAATTACCCGCTGTAAGTTGTGTTGCTTTAGCGCCTGACTGGTTATTGGGGTCGTTCCAAAGGTATAGGTAGGGAGGTGTGCCACCTTTAACCAGTACCTCCGCCCATCCCGAATTATCTCCATAGCAGCTTAGGTTTTTAACTTGTGTGGTTGCTTTTAAGGGCTCTAAAGGCTGTGAAATTTCTTTACTAGCTTTTTTAACACAAGAATTCTGATCTAAAACTGTTAGCTCGTAATTACCCGGCGCAAGTAATACAGCTTTATTTCCTGTCTGTGAGTTTGGGTCATTCCATTGATAGCTATAGGGGGCGACCCCGCCACTTACCTGTGCAGCTAACTCACCGTTGTTATCTCCAAAACACGCAATGTGTTGAGGCGTGATATCAATGTTAATTTCCGTTGCAGGAATTATATCATCTGTAATGTTGAGCGTACAATTATTTTGGTCTCTTACCGAGATGGTATAAGTTCCTGCAGCTAAATTTTGAGCAAAGGATGTTGTTCTTGAAGCGTCGTCTGACCAGGCATAATTAAATGGCTCCGAACCACCAGTTATCGTTATCAGAATTTGTCCATCGGATTTATTAAAGCACGACTCATGGGTTAAATCAACATTAGGAACCATTGCATTTGGTTCAGCCAATTGTGCTGAGGCGGTGTATTTACATCCATTAAAGTCGGTTACTGTTAACTCATAGTTCCCAGGGCCTTTGTTTACTATGTTTTTAGATTGCTCCCCACCTGGGCTCCATGAATAGCTATAGGGGTCAGATCCACCAATAATTTCGCTTTCTATTCTACCGTTTGCTATACCATTGCAGGTTGGGTCCACAGTTTTAAGTCTAATCTCAGTTGCTACCGTGGAGTTTAATGTTACCGCCTGTTGTTCAAAACAACCTTTGCTATCGGTTACTCGAACTTGATAAGTTCCAGGTGGAAGACCAGAAGCGCTAGAACCTGTTGTTCCGTTTTCATCATCCCAATTGTAGATATAAGGAGGGGTTCCACCTGTTACCTCCACCTCAACATGGCCATTGTTGCTACCTGCGCAAACCACTTCGGAATACTTGATATTTAATTCCAAAGGATTTGGGGCCTCAACCGTTGATGCACCAACAATTTCGCAGCCTTGTGCATCAATCACGGTAACCTGATAAGCACCTTTAACAAGTCCCGTAGCGGTGCTTGTGGTTTGATTATTGGCGTCATTCCATTGGTAGGTGTATGGAGAAACACCTCCATTTACGGTGGCTACAATTTGTCCATCTGACGAGTTAGAACAACTAGGTGACTGGGGTGATAACTGTAAACTCAATTTTTCAGAAGGCTCAGTGATTACAGCTGTTCCACGAACTTCGCAACCATTAAAGTCCACAACTACTACTTGGTAGCTGCCCGCCTTTAGATCAATAGCATTTGCACTTTGTTGTTTTTGAGGGTCATCCCACTGGTAGATATAAGGGGCTGTACCTCCAGTAACGTTGGCTGTTGCTATTCCAGAATTACCATCCTTACATTTTACTGCCGCTACGTCTATGCTAAGTTGTAAAGGGGCTGGAGGTTGATTTATAGTTCCAGATAAAGGGATTTCACATCCTGCGTCATCTTTAATAACTACGGTGTATGTACCTGGAGCCAAGTTTAATGCGGTACTTCCCGTTTGGTTGTTATTGTCGTCCCATTGATAGGTGTAGGGTGGTGTTCCTCCCGAGATTTCAGCGCTTAAACTTCCATCGGATCCTCCAAAACACTTTACGTCATTTATCTTATTTACAATTCCATTAAGTGGAGCGCTGGGCTGGCTGATTTCGAATTCGGTTTTGTAGGAGCATCCATTTTTATCAACTACACTTAGTTCATGGATTCCAGGTCCTAAGCCGTAGACTGTATCGGTGGTCATTCCAGAGGGAGACCAAAATAATTGATAAGGGGGGGAACCACCAAAAGCCTTTGCGGTAGCTGCACCGTTTGCATTACCAAAACAATCAATATGATTTAGAATTGTAACATCCGAAAAAAGAGGGTTTTGAGGTTCGTTTATCGTGTACGAAGCCGAAACCTGACAATTATTAGCATCCTTTACCCTTACGGTATATGTGCCTGTTTTTAAGTTTTCAATTCGTTTGGTGGTAGAATTATTTACATCGTTCCATTGGAAGGAATAGGGCGCAGTACCACCGAAGGCTGTTACCTCGATGTATCCATCGTTGTTCCCCTTACAATCATTGTGTTTTATATCTACTAACTGAATAATTACCGGTGAATTAGGTTCGGAAATAACCACGGTAGCTTCAGCGCTACAACCCGCATTATCTGTTGCAGTTACTTTGTATGTACCAGCAGTAAGGTTGGATGCAGTTGGGCCAGTTTGTTGGTTTGGATCATTCCATTGGTAATTATATCCTGGGGTTCCCCCAGCAGCTTCAGCAAGAGCAATTCCGCTTGAGCCACCATGGCATTTTACATTTTGTTGTGTTTGCGCACTTACGGTTAGCGGTGGTGGGTCATTTACAACAATTGATAGGGTGGTGTCGCAGCCATTGGCATCGGTTATTCTCACGGAATGAGAACCGGCTCCTACATTATTTTCAATTTGATTAGAATTCCCAGTGTTCAACCACAGGTAAGAATAGGGGGGGACTCCGCCTTCTGCATCTGCCAACAAACTTCCGTCATTTTTCCCCGTACAAGAAGGGTTTTTAATCAGTTGTAGTTTGGGAAGCACCTTAGATGCAGGTTGGGAAATAAGCTCCGATATAACAATTTCACATCCATTTTGGTCGGTAATGGTCGCGGTGTAATATCCTGATACTAAATTATTCGCCTTATTTCCTGTTTGAGTATTTGGGTCATTCCAATTTATGGTATAACCAGGAGAACCGCCATAAACATTTAAGGTGATTTCTCCAGTTGCTTCCCCATGGCAAGCAACATTGGTTTTAGCGACAACCTCGGCTCTTAGTGGTTCTGCGGGTCCATTAATCGTTACCGAACCCGTTCCCTCACATCCATTGGCATCGAATACTGTAACGTTGTAAGTTCCGGCGATTAAATTACTTGCAATTTTAGTTTTCTGGTTGTTTGCGTCGTTCCATAAATAGGAATAGGGGGATGTTCCTCCAGAAGGATTGGCTTGAGCCCAGCCGGTGTTTTCGCCCTCACATTCAATGTCTGACTTAATAAAGGAAATGGTAATAGGAGTGGGTTCTTCTAAAGATTCGTTTAGAATTAAAATACATCCATTCGCATCGGTAACAACTAGTTGGTATTCTCCAGCACTAAGGTTTATTGCGGTATTTGTGGTCTGATTTTGCCCATCGTTCCATTGAAAAGTATAGGGAGTGGTTCCTCCTGAGATGGTAGCAGTTATTTTACCATCGGCACCTTGGAAACAGGTTGGGGCTGAACCCTGTGTTGTTCCAGATAAAAGATCTGGTTCTGAGATGGTAACTACGGTATCAAAAGTACAAGAGTTGGCATCCTCAATTTCTATTGTGTATGTTCCTGCGATCAGGTTTTCGAAAGTGCCGTCTGTTTGCCAAGCAGAATTGTTTAATCTATACCGGAAAGGATCCGTGCCACCGGTGGAATTGGCATTAATAGCTCCCGTATTTTCTCCCTTGCACAGAACATCCATGATGTTTAAATCACCAGCAAGTGGGAAGTCGGGTTGTTCGATTTGAAATGCTTCTTCAAGAGTACACCCGTTTGCATCCGTAATAACCACTGTGTACCAACCAGCTGATAGGTTTGTGGGGTTTGGGCCAGAATGCGAAATCCCACTCCATTCGTAACTGTAGGGGCTTGTTCCTCCCGAAACATTAATGCTTATGCTTCCTGTGTTGCCGCCAAAACAATCGACATCCGATATAGATGTTGATGTAATTTCAAGGGGATTGGCCGGTTCTGTAACTTCGATTTGTGCTGAAACTTGGCAACCAGCCGAATCAGTTACTAATACCTCGTAAATGCCAGCAACCAATTCCGTTGCTGTAGCAGTTTGTTGGTTTAGAGCATCATTCCATAAAATGCTATAAGGGGAGTACCCTCCAGAAATTACAACCGTAGCAGAACCATCGCTACCTCCATTACAAGATGTAGGTGTTGAACTTAGATTTAGTGATATTTCCTTTGGAGGAAGTACGGTATAAGTTTCGGTAACAATCTCACAATTTTTGGCATCGCTTACGGAAACTGTATAGGTTCCAGGGCCCACTAAAATACTATTGCCAGCGGCTCCAGTGCTCCAGTTTACATTATAAGGAGGAGTTCCACCATTGATCTCGGCAGTTAATCGTAACTCCTCTGTTTCGGAACATAGAACCTTGTTTTCCTGAACTATATTAACCCGAGGGCCCGGTAAAACCACAACTAGAACGGTATCCCTAAAAGTGTTTAAGTCACCACAATCTCCAGCTCCCGGTCCTGATATTTCAAAATACAGTGAATCTGGTATAACTCCAGTTAAATTTACCTGAGGATTAGGACAAGTAATACAGCTAAGTAGGTAGTCGAAATCACCTCGATTTCCAGGTAAAACGGAGGTCCAAGTAATTTCATCTTCTTTATATCCAGAGCTTGATAGGTCTCCACTACAACCCTCCTGAATTTGAATATCATCTCCTACTGATGGCCTAGGAATGGACTGGATACAAAAAGTGTTTTCGTTTTTCCCAGGCTTACAGAAGGTTAATAGATGTGGTCCTTCTCCATTTAAGCATATGGGCTCTCCGACTGGAGTTTTTGGTCCACAATTAATTTGGTAATATAAAGAACCCGATGGCTCCGCACCTTCGCAAACTCCAAAATTTATTCCAGTAGCTTCTGGATGCAGGGTAATATTAAATGCAACGCATGGTGCGTTTTTGGCGGCATCGCAACAGGTGCCTTTTCTTTCTAAATCGGGCACTACCCATGAAGTATCTGGGTTAGAGCTTAGGTCGACCTCAATTACAGGTACTTCGGAATCGCAAATCTGCGCATTTAGCTTGGAACTGATAAGTATCAGGAAACTAAGTAGTGAAATTCCAAGATAATATTTGAGCTTTGGTCGAAGCAAGATTTAAGGTGTGGTTTAAGGTTGGTTTAAAGTAAGTAAAAAGATTTGACTGTACCATCCTATTTATCGACGAGATGTATATAAAAATGGTTGTTCGGCTATTTTAAATGAACTTCTAGGGAAGGAGGAATTGGACGTTTTTCCTCATCCCCAATCGTAAAAGATTGACGCTGATTAGCGGGGTTGGTGACTTTTATTAGAAACGTAAATTAAAGTTTACGTACCTGTTTTTGAAAGATTTTTTGGTTTCCATAAGAGGCAACCACTAAATAAAGACCACTTTCAAATGTTTCAAGACTCAGTAAATCACGTTCTTGGTAATTGCTTTTTAAGCTGATTACCTTTCCTGAATTGTCTATTAATTGTATATCAATTGATTTGCCTCTTAAGCCTATTAGTTGGTAGGTGTCTTGGTAATTAGGTATGGGGAGAAGTGCTATTGAAGGAATTTCTTCGATATTTTGAATTTCTGTTGTTGGTGTGAAAAGCACCTCATATAAATTACCCTCAGCGCCTCCATATTCTATAACGTATAGGCGATTTCTGGCGATTACAAGGTCTATTGGTAAACTGAATCCTTTAATAAGCTGGTGGGTATAAATTTCATCGAAACTATTTCCCTCTTTTGGGGATATGACCACCAAATCCTGACTATCGTCGATAAAAGTGCCTAAACCGGTGGTGTCTCCATTTTTTATTACGTATCTATTTTCATCCCCACCTGGTGTCCAGCTTAGCATAAAAGCTTTTCCAGCGTACCGACCATCAGAAAGGTTGCCCTTTTCAAATTCAAAACCAAGTGGACTTCTATGTCCGGTGAAAGTGGTAATGTATCCTCCCAAATTTGAAGCCTTGAATATTTTTCCGCTACCAGGATTTCGGAAATAATCTGCATCTGGCCCATAGTTTTTTACTCCTTGTGTAATAACTAAGGTATCCGGCTTTTTTGGAAAGCTAGGGTCATTTGTAAATAAACCTAGATTCATAGCACGGCAGTCGGGATGAATCATTTTGTCCTGACTGGGATCGAAAGGGGTGAATTGTTGTGGGTTGAGATTTCCCCCCATATCCCAAGGAAAACCATAATGAGCACCTTTAATTACTTCATTCATCTCCTCGGGGTCGTCCCTATCTCCAGAGTTCTCGACCGCATATAACTTACCGTTTGGAGCATAGTCGAAATCAAAAAAGTTGCGGCTACCATATGCAAACAATACGTCGTTCTCCATTAACCATGTACTGTCGTTCTGAATTATGAAACTGTCTACCGAAAGCGGGACAGAGAGCAAAGCCGAGGTAAAAGCGTGGTTTCTAATGTTTGGGAATCGGCCATCATAGTCTTGAATTTCACCGTGAGTCCCCCTTGCACCCGAACACCATATAACGCGTTGGTTATCGCGAGTTATTTTAATGCCGCTAAATAAATGATCAAATGCTGGAGTGGTTTCATAGAGTACCGTTTCTGCTAAAACCTCGAATTTCCAGTTGGGGCTGCTAATATCCACCTTAACGATTCTTCCAACGGTATAAAACTCCTGAGGAAAGTGATTTCCACTTAAAACCATTAAGTCGCCTTCCAAGTCCATTCCTTGAAGTTGGGTTATTCCATGATCCTCCTTGGTGTATAACAGGGTGCTTATATAACTATTACCTACTTTGTCTATTCTGTAGATGTCTCCTAAAATTGTTGCGTAAATAAGTTGATCGGTTGCCTGGTGATATTCCAACTTTACTGCGAGTCCTTCTATTTTCCCTAGTTGATTTATGGTTATTCCAGTATCCAGAGGAGTCGGCGATTGGGCGAAGCAGAATTTTGCTGTAAGAAATAGTAGGAAGAATATGGATTTAAGCTGCATAGGGAATTATTATTTCCACAAGGTAATAAAAGCGAAACCTCCAGAAACATTTTTTCATTTTGAAAAAGCTTTTCACTTTGAAAGAGGATATTTGAATGTAGTAATCGCATTATAATCTATTTAAATAATTGATAGTCAATACGTTAGATGTATAGTCATGAGTTTTGGCACGGGCATTGTCTTAGTATAGGCGAAACCAAAAAACGAATACCTATGTTACTCAGAAGAATGAAATTTTTATCAATGGCAATTTTGGCTTTAACCTTTGTGGCTTGTGATAAGTCCAACAATGGAGGCCCTAATTCATCAAAGGCAAATTTCTACCTAACCGATGCACCGGGTGATTTCGATGCGGTGAACGTAGAAATAGAAAAAGTAGAAGTAAAAACCGATGCAAGTGGATTCACAGAAATTGCGATCAATCCTGGGGTTTATGATCTATTACAATTAACCAATGGTGTAGACACCTTACTTGGTGAGGTTGAATTAACCGGGGACACACTTAAGGAGATAAGACTGGTACTTGGCGCAAATAACACTGTTGTTGTAGACGGAGAAACTAAAAGCTTAAAAGTACCAAGTGGACAAAGCTCTGGTCTTAAAATTAAAGTTAACCATGAGATTACTGCTGGTTTAACCTACGACTTTACCCTTGACTTTGATGCTGGACAATCTGTTAAAGAAAGAGGTAATGGTGAGTATATTTTAAAGCCAGTAATTAGAGTGTTTAGCGACAGAAAGCAAGGAGCTACGGTGGATGGTGATGTACAACCTGATTCATCTGGAACTAGTGTAATGATGATCTCTCAATTTAACGATACCCTTTCTACCTATACCGATGAAGATGGATCCTTTAAGTTTAAAAATGTAAGCGAAGGAATCTACACAGTAAAAGCACAACATGGAGAAATGGTTGGAATTAAAACCGGAGTTGCAATTAATGCCAATGCTCAAGTTGATATTGGAACTATAGTTCTTCAATAATAAGAACACACCTAGAACAAAAAAAGGGGGCCTGTTGGGGCCCTTTTTTTATTTCAACGGATTTTTAAGCAAACTATCGACTCCGAAAAGAGCTTTGTCGTACTCTCCATTTTCACCGCCTAATCGGATATACATTTGGGTTCCATTTAGCCAATGAAATCACTTTAGGATTGTATCGGATCGATAATTGGGGTTATGGGGCACCGATACAATCGTGGGGACTGAAGTGATCAAGGGGAGGATTTTTATCCTCCCTTTTTTTATTCCCTTTATTGCTTAATGTATTTTCGCAAAAAACAATTTTAGCATGTTGGGAAAGGGGAACAAACTGTATAGTATTATCAATTTCAAATGTCCACGGTGTCACGAGGGAAATTTGTTTACCAGCTCTATTTATAACTTAAAACAAGTAGGTAAAATGGAATCTGATTGTCCAAATTGCAAACTGAAGTATGCCAAGGAGCCAGGCTTTTTTTATGGAGCAGCCTATGTAAGCTACGCACTTACTGTTGGCTTTGCTGGGGCCATTTATCTCTTTAGTTTCTTGCTCCTTGCTTCCTTAGGTTGGAAGGTACACCTCGCATTAATTATTATTGGATTGGTGCTATTATTTCCCTTAGCATTTGCTTTATCTCGCAGTATTTGGCTTAATATGTTTTTTAAGTACGAGAATCATCGGGATTAGCGTTCCGTTCATTTTCTACATTTTGAAAAGTCTGGATAATAATATCGTCTAGGTTTTGGGCAGTTTGCCGCAACATTTTAGCCAGCATGCCTTCTCCAATTCCTTTTAATTTATCTTCAATTAATTCGCTCAGACTAAGGATATTAACAAGAGGATTTCTTATCAAATGGGTTTGATCCCATGCAATTTGATCAAGTATTTTCTTGTGCTTTGCCAACTGCCTTCTTTTTTCTATTTCTCTAGTGTTATCGTGTATAGAAACTACAATTCCCATAACTTTTTTACTACCGGTGCCCATTACGGGATTTAGATGAATCTTTAAATGAATATCTCTTGATCTCTGCTCAAATTCAAGTGATTTTCCTTTGAAAACTTCTCTAAAGGACTTTTTCAAATGCTCTAAATTTTCGGGAAGTATGTAATTGAATGCGTTGTCTCCTGGGTCGGGTGATTTATTGAATAATTCAACACAAATGTCTTTGCATGCTTGGTTGAGATATTGAATCTTATAATTTCTGTCCAGATATGCCATTGCATTGGAAGTACTATCTAGAAAAGTGCGGAGGACATCCAATTGATCTTTAACCTTGGATTGTTCCTGTAGCAGTTTTTTTCTGTTTGCGATTACTCTTTCAATAATCTTTCCAATTTTCCTGATGCTTTTTAAATCCTTTTCGGCAACTATTCTAGGCTCGTGATCCATTAAAGCTAAGGTTCCAAGCTTATAATTCTCGGCTATTGTAATGGGAAATCCTATGTAGCTTCTAATATTAAAGGGGCCTGATACCAGTGAATTGGTTTTTGCCAGATCATTACTTTGAGTATCTGGTATGTAATAAATGTCATTGCCATTTAGTGCTGAGGTGCATAGACCAGGATCTCTATTAATACGCTCAAAGGGTATTCCTTTTGATACATGAAAATTGATTTCATTCGCCTCAACAATGGTTAAAGCGGCAATGGGAAAGCCTGCTATTTCAGAGGCCAGGTGGACTAATTCCTCAAGTTCCTCGAATTCCGCCTGGCGAGTTGATTTGCTAAGTTGAAGCTCGTCAATTAATTTTAGTTTCAACAACTCAGTCATGTTACTACGGCATTATATTCTACGAGAGAATACGGGGATTTAAGGGATTTATTTCTTCATTTTAGATTGTACATCTAGGGTGCTTTCTAGGTTGTCTATGCTATTTCTTATTATGCTATCTAATTCTTCGGAGGCAATTTTCAGGTTTCTAGCTATGTTTTTCTCCTTACCGCCATCTAGCTTGCCGAAAAGTAGCTGGCATAACCCCAGAATATTCGCTACAGGTTTTCTAACCAAGTGTGTTTGTTCCCAGGCTATTTGTTTTAAAATTTTGTTGTGTTCGTTAAGCTGATTTAGTCTGGTTACGCGATCGGTTATTTCGGAAACAGTGTACACGAGACCTACAATTTCGTTTGGACCAGAGTAAACAGGGTCTAAGGTTAATGTCCAAGTTTTTTCCTTCACTGTTTTTTCCATGATGATACGCTCTCCTTCGAAGACTTTTTTATAGGCTACCTTGAAATCCGCATGATCTTCTGGTAAAATGTAATCGAAACTGTAGTCTCCTGGATCTGGAGATTTTCCAAAAATGTATCTGCAGATATCTTTTCCCGCCTGATTGATGTATTGCGTTCTCCAATTCTTATCTACATAGGAAATGGCATCATCCGTACTGTCGAGAAACTGTCTGAATAATTTAAGTTGGGCTTCAGTTTTTTCAACTTGGATTAACTCCTGCCGTCTATTCTCCAAGTAGTCTTCTAAAATTGCTCCTAATCTTTCGAATTGTGCAATTTGTTCTGGAGAGACTTCCCTTGGTTTTTGGTCCAAAAGGGCCAAGGTTCCCATGCGGTACTTGTCAGAAATTGTGATGGGGTAGCCCAAGTAACAACGAATCTTAAATGGACCTGTAACCAGCGAGTTTTTAGATGCAAGTTCATTTTGAAGGGTGTCTGGAATGTATAAGGTAGAGTCTTTTTCGATAGCAGTATCACAAAACCCAGCTTCTCTTGGAATATGTTTCACCGGTACCCCCTTTGAAGCATAGATATTAATTTCATTGGTTTCAATTACGGTGATCACCGCCATTGGGAAACCCAACATTTCTGCCGCTAAGTTTACGATGTTTTCGAATGCGGAGCTCGGTTTGTTATAATCAAATCCGTGCTCCTCAATGGCTTGAATTCTTAGAATCTCTTCCATTATGGGTAATTGCAATGGTTGGTTAGACCATAAAAATTAGTTATTCAAATTCGTAAAATCTTAAGGTAATTGTTGGAAGAGGGTAAAGGCTTGACGAATTAACAAAATAAAACGATAGTTTATAAATTTTTGGTAGAAATTAATTGATATCTAAAATGCGAACTTTATTATGTTTAAGGGTTGCCGGTAGGGCTTCGACAATCATGTTGTTCAGTTCTTGGATTAACTGTTTTTTCAGATAGGTCCGGCTAACAACAATGCTTATTTCTCTACCAGGTTGGTTTTTTTCAATGGGTCTTACGTGTTTTTTTTGCTCTGGAGCCAAGGTAAATAAAGCGGTTTCGGGAATCATGGTAAGCCCATTATGACTGTCAATAATTTTAATAATGGTTTCAATGGATCCGCTTTCAAACGCCAAGCCTTGGATGTGATCTTTATTGAATCTCTCACACAATTTTAATACCTGGTTTCTAAAGCAATGTCCTTTGTGTAATAACCACATATCTTTACCATCTATCTCATTTATATCAATACTTTCTTTTTGATAAAGTGGATGTTTCGGAGAAACATAGAAATACATTCCCTCTGAATATAGTGGATATTCAGTAATTCGAGGGTTGCTCAATGGTGTGGCTAGGATTCCGATGTCAATATGGTCTGCTAGTAAGTTGTCAATAATTTCCTCAGTTGTCTTTTCCTCAATTTGTAAGTTCAAGGTTGGATAAGCCTTTATAACATTGGGAAGAAAAAGAGGGAGGAGGTAGGGGGCTACCGTAGGAATAATCCCCACTTTTAATTCTCCCGCAATCGCTCCTTTATATTGAGATACTAACTCCTTAATAGCCTTCTCTCCACTAACTAGGTCTCTTGCCTGCTCAACAACCATCTCTCCAATTTCCGTAGTTCCAATGGGTTTCTTTTTTCTATCAAATAGGATTACCCCCAATTCATCTTCTAACTTTTGAATTTGCATAGAAAGAGTAGGCTGTGTAACAAAACATGCCTCTGAAGCCTTGCTAAAGCTTTTGTGGTTGTGAACCGCAATTACATATTCCAGTTGAATTAGTGTCATATAGCTTAAATCTATACGAATATACAAATTATCAATTTGACTGATGGCTTTATATCCTGTATTTTAGCAGTGTAATTAATTGATAATCAGAAAAATAAAAATAGAATTTATGGAAACTACTTTGAATAAAAACTACATTGGACTCGGAGAAAAGGAAACTAAAAATTTGGCAACTGAGCTAAACCAGCTATTGGCGGATTACCACGTTTTTTATCAAAATCTTCGTGCAGCCCATTGGAACATTAAAGGTGAAAACTTCTTTACGTTGCATGAGAAATTTGAGGAGCTCTACAATAATGCCAAAGAGAATGTTGATGAGGTGGCAGAGCGTGTTCTAACCCTAGGATATGTGCCAATTCATAAGCTGAAGGACATTTTAGCTGAAAGTAATATAGTGGAGGTAGATACCACAGGGAATGATAAGGAATTGGTATCCACCTTACTGGACAACTTTAAAACTTTGCTAACGCAAGAAAGAAAAGTACTAGAACTGGCAAGCGGAGCAGGAGATGAAGCCACAGTAGACCTTATGACGGGGTACATTTCTGCCCAAGAGAAAATCTGCTGGATGCTGGCCGCTTTCCTTAAATAAAACTAATGTTTAATGAGTAAAATGAGATCCACCTATATTAGCAATATGGGTGGATTTTTGTTTTCTATATGTTTATTTGTCCTTCCAATATTAGGCATGGCGCAGGATAAAAAAGTCGACAGTTTCGCATTTAGGATGTTACTGAATAGTATGCTCAAACACGATGTTCGGGAAATACTTATCGATTCGGCTTACACGCTACATCAAAAAGGAGAGGCTGTTTTTCTCGATGCTCGCGAGCGAGGGGAGTATGAAGTTTCCCATATAAAAGAGGCTAAATGGGTGGGCTTTGATGATTTTAAAATAGAACGCGTGGAGGATATCAAAAAATCTTCACCGGTTGTTGTATACTGTTCTATAGGTGCGCGAAGCGAAAAAATTACCAGAACACTGAAAGAACAGGGGTTTACCCAAGTTTATAACCTTTACGGCGGAATTTTCGAATGGGTAAATAAAGAGTACCCCATTTACAAAGAGGGGAAGCCTACCGATAGTGTTCATGGCTACAGTAAAATGTGGTCGGTATGGCTAAATAAAGGAACAGTGGTGTATGAGTAGCTTTATTGAGACTATATTCAGATCCTATAGGGATTACGCAAATTACCTTTGGATGGAAGTAACCGGACGGTCTGAACACCATTACTTTTATTGGTTGATAGGACTTTCACTCTTGGTTTGGTTCCTAGAATTCCTTAATCCGTGGCGCAAAGGACAGCCATTGATTCGTAGAGATTTTTGGCTGGATTTCTTTTACATGTTTTTCAACTTCTTTTTGTTCTCACTAATTGTCTACAATGCGCTATCCAATGTTTTTGTTGATGCCTTTAATGAATTTTTGGCTGTCTTAGGACTAGAGAATTTGGTGGCGATAGAAATTGGATCTTGGCCGGGATGGACGCAATATCTTTTTCTTTTTGTCTTTGTAGATTTTATCCAGTGGAATGTACACAGGCTTTTACACAGGGTGCCCTGGCTATGGGAGTTTCATAAAGTACATCATTCGGTGCGGGAGATGGGTTTTGCAGCACATCTCCGTTTTCATTTTATGGAGACGGTAGTATATAAGTCAATTCAATATATCCCTGTGGCGATGATAGGGTTTGGCATTGACGATTTTTTCCTGGTTCACATAATTGCGCTACTAATAGGGCATTTAAATCACGCTAACCTTCCATGGGGATATGGAAAGGTTGGATATCTGTTTAATAACCCCAAGATGCATATTTGGCATCACGCTAAGGATTTACCGCCTAATCATAAATATGGGGTTAATTTCGGGCTGAGCCTAAGTCTATGGGACTACCTTTTCGGTACAGCCTATATTCCGAAGTCTGGAAAAAACATTGAATTGGGATTCGAAAAGGTAGAGGAATATCCCAGTGGATTTATCAACCAGGTGATTTACCCCTTTAAGAAGGCATTCAAGAAATCGAAAAATTAAGATGGAAAAAATTCTGAAGGACAAGGGTTTAACGGTAATAGTAATGTTGTGTCTTACCCTTGGGTTAGCGCCGTATAAACCTGAACCTCATATTTGGGGGAAATTAAAATGGGTTTGGGGTGGTGCTAATGGAATGGAGGCTATGGACTTCTTTGACCTTCTTATGCATGGCACTCCATGGTTATTGCTTTTAGGCTGGATAATCGTAAAAGTCAAAGGTCTTGGAGTTAAAAATTAATCCCGTTTGGAAGGATATTTTGGCGTCGGAATTTAGCCAAGATTACTTCAAAGAATTGATGGTTTTCTTAAATGAAGAATGCAAGGAAAACACCATTTACCCGCCGAAAGAGTTAATTTTTAATGCCTTTAACCATTGCGACCCACATGAGATAAAAGTCGTAATTCTTGGTCAGGATCCTTACCATGGACCAAACCAGGCAAATGGTTTGGCTTTTAGCGTTAACCCAGGAGTTAAAATCCCACCTAGCCTCAGGAATATTTTCAAGGAATTACAATTGGAATATCGGTTTGATATTCCAAAATCTGGTGATTTATCTTTTTGGGCGGATCAGGGAGTTCTTTTGTTAAACACCACTTTAACCGTGAGGGCAGGAGAAGCCGCAAGTCATCAAAATAAAGGTTGGGAACTATTTACGGACCGCGTTATTAAGCATTTAGCAGGGACGTTTGAAAACCTTGTGTATTTATTGTGGGGTAGCCATGCCCATAAAAAGGAGTCTCACATTCCCGAGTCCAAAAACCTGATATTAAAGGCGGTGCATCCTTCTCCATTAAGCGCAAGCCGCGGATTTTTTGGGTGTAATCATTTTATAGAATGTAATGAGTACCTTTTAAAAGTGGGAAAAACACCCATTCAATGGGGGAGTACCACACCCACTTTATTTGACTAAAAATTGCACTTTTCTTTGTAAACAGACTTGGCGTATTTATTGCCCATTTTTTTTGCTGTTTTTAAATATTCGCAGGCCTTATCTATTTTTCTGATGTGATAGTAGCAAATACCAAGGTTGTAAGGGTAGAAGTCATTTTCAGGTTCAAAAGCCATTCCTTCTTCGAAATAGCTAATGGCTTCTTTATACTTCCCATCGTTAACTAATTCCAGCCCTTTATCCCTAAAAATGATATTGGAAATATTACGGGAGTCTCGGTAAATATTGTGTTCAGGATAGTAAAAGACAGAATCTTTATGAACCCAATTAGAGTCGCTACTTAGCTTGTTCCATGAAGGACAAACTTTATCTGAAAACAAAAATCCTACAGGTTGGAATACAAAATAAGAAGAGGCTTTTCCGTTTTTACCTTTGAAGGAGTTGAATTTTTCAATCTTGCTCGCAAAGGCCTGTACTTTTTCGTCAAAAGCATTATTCAGACCAGTATTTCTATAAAACACACTATCAATTTCCCCATTAACATCAACATGAAAAATGGTACTAATGTATCCGCATTCTAATGTTTTGAGGTTTACCTGAGGAAATTGGATTTCCTCATTTAAAATTTGCTTATATGCTTCTTTTCCATTTACGTATTGCGGTAATTTTTGGGCATTTAGAGTGATAACTAGGAGGGAGGTGCTTAAAAAGCTTAAGATTCTCATTGTAAAAATTCCTTCAGTTTAGCAGTTAATTCGGTGTTATGGGTGGCATTATCTATCCACAATAATAGTACTTCTTTGCCTTTGCTTTTTAATTGGGCTGCATCAATAGATTTTGGGTAGTAGGCATCAGGGTGATCATGGGCCTCTTCCATAACGATAATCGCCTTTCCTTGAGAGGGGAAATAGAAGTCCACAAAAATATTTTCTACCAAGGAGTCTGTAATAAAATCATCCCCAACTAGCTGATTGATAATGGGTTCTATTTGCATAAAAAGTATCGCTGCAGATTTGAGGTAAAGGAAAAAGAAAAAATATGCAATTCAAAGTTGCAGAGAAGTAGAAGATACGTATATTTGCCCCCGAATTAACCGATCGGGGTGTAGCGCAGCTGGTAGCGCACCTGCTTTGGGAGCAGGGGGTCCCAGGTTCGAGTCCTGGTACCCCGACGACGAAAAGCCTTTCAGAAATGAAAGGCTTTTTTGTTTTCTGCTCCTGATATACTAGCCCAAATTTTAATACCATTCACCTTCTTGTTCCAGCTTTCTCAAGTCTGATAGCATCATAATCTGAAGACCTAGTAATCCAGAATAAAAAATTAGCATGTAAAGAATGTTAGCTGAAAAATCTGGAAAAACGAATAACAGAATGATACAAACGGCTGTAATAATCATATTTCCAATATTCCAGCCATAAATGGATTCACTATAGCGTTTTAGGCTATAAACCATAACTAGATGATAGGCTGTAAGAAAGGGGGGAATAAGAAAAAAGATGAAGAATAAAGCTAAAAGTGCTGACCCCGCTGAATTGTCGTTATGCTTGCTCATAATTTAATTTTAATCCAAAAATGAAGGTTCGCACCGCAATCTATTTGAGGAATAAAAAGGCTTAAAAAATGTTAGGGGAGGGCGTTAAAAAATATCAAGCCCACAAAGGTGTGCAGCGTTTTTTGCTAATATGAGGTATGCCTAAAATTACACTTGAAACAGATTTACATTGTCAATCCTGTAAGGATAAATTGGAAAGCGTAACAAAGGGGGTAGACCTGATTTCTAAAGTGGATGTTGATTTATCCTCCTCGCCGGTAAAAGTTACTATGGAGGGTGACCGCTTAACCGAAGGAAAGGCAAAGTATTACATACAAAAGGCGGGATTTAAAGTAAAAGAGGGCACAACCCAAGGTGGATTTTGGTCTAATACAAAAACCTGGAGGAGGGCCTCGTTCAACACCTTAAACTGTTTATTAGGCTGCTCTATTGGTGATTTTGGTATGATCATTTATTTACAGGCTTATCATCCCGATACATCCATTTTTTGGCAAATGACTTTGGCCATTATAGCAGGTTTGATTACTAGTATCGCCTTAGAGACAGTACTGTTAAAATCACGGGAAGAGTTTGGTTGGCTCGATGCTCTTAAAACAGCTTTTGGAATGTCTTTTATTTCCATGGTAGGAATGGAAATAGCAATGAATACCACTGATTTTATGATAACTGGCGCAAAAGCAAATTTTTCAGATCCAGTTTATTGGTTGGCATTAATCGCAGCGCTCATTGCTGGTTTTATCGCTCCTTTACCATACAACTACTATAAGCTGGAGAAGTTTAAGAAAGCTTGTCATTAGGGGCTCTATTAAGCCATTGATGAATTAAAATAGCCCCTATAAACATGGGTATTGGCGCCCATATTCCCCAAGGGTATATAACATAAAACAAATAAATGGGTAGTGATAAAAAAAGAACCGTAAAAGCTATTTTTACCACTTTATCGACTCCTAAAATCGCTTTGTGAGTAAAATGGCCTACAACAAATGCTATATAAAACCCAATAACGGTTAAGGTCCATTTAACTGGAGAAACGCTGTTTACCCGCTTCATTACAATAGCCGGGTCTGTTGAATTCATTAATTCCTCGGGGGTGGGGATTAGGTAATTAATTAAAGCACCGAGCAAACCATAGGTTATAAGGGCCACCATTATGGCTGCAACTAAAGTGAATATCCGTTTTCCCATAATGTATTAGATTTACTCAACGTGTTGATCAACTAAAATCGGATTTCCATCTGGATCTGTAATTACAAAACTTCCAATTCCAGATTTTTCCTCATCTGTCTCAATGTCGAATTTTATTCCCTTTTTCTTTAGGTTCTTTTGTATTTCTCTCACGTTGGTAAAACCATCTACCAACAGTGCATTTTCGTCCCATCCAGGATTAAATGTAAGTATGTTTTTCTCGAACATTCCCTGAAATAATCCAACAAGCGCATTGCCGTTTTTCATGATGAGGTAATTTTTATCCATCGCTCCACCAAAAACACTAAACCCAAGTTTTTCATAAAACTCCTTGGAGCGTTTTAAGTCTTTAACTGCAAGGCTTATTGAGAAAGCACCTAATTTCATACGTTATCTTTTTGGGAAAGATACTCAGATTAGAATTATTGAAGGGAAGAAGCTTGTTTAAAGCAGTTGTAAAATTAATCTGCCAAAGAAAATGGCTTAATCTACCTGACATAGCTTCATCGAACGACGTGCAGTGGATAACCAGCTTACATCCGCTTCGCGTATGATTTGGTTTTTTTGTTTGGCTGTATTGATGGGTAAGGATTATTTCATGATCCTTTATCGAACGACGTGTAATGGATAATCAGCATACATCCGCTTGGCGTATGTGCTGCTTTTTTGTTTGGCTGTATTGAAGGGTAAGGATTATTTCATGATCCTTTATCGAACGACGTGCAATGGATAATCAGCATACATCCGCTTGGCGTATGTGCTGCTTTTTTGTTTTAACCGCTTACAAAAGCAAGCTTTTGGCGCTATTAAAACAAAAAAGCAGCATCCAAATGAATGCTGCTTATCAGAGTGATCGCGGAAGGATTCGAACCTTCGACCGTCTGCTTAGAAGGCAGATGCTCTATCCAGCTGAGCTACGCGACCAATATTTCAATATCTCTATATTTAGAAGGTGAGAAGAACCTTCGTCCGTCCCGCAGAAAAAGCGGGATGCTCTATCCAGCTGAGCTACGCGACCAATATTTCAATTGAAAACCAAAAAATCCTTCTTATGTTTGGACTTCCCGTCGGTTTTCGGAGGGCAAATTTACACTTTTGTTTGAATTACCAAGAAAAAAATAATGGCTAGATATATCAAATCCGTAAAATCGAAAGCGGGAATTGCTCCAGGAACGCTTTTATACGATGATTATCAGGAAGTTCCGGTTTCTATTGATTGTTATCTCCGGAAAAATGAAAACACGATATTTTCTCAAATTACACTCGATGAAGTTATACCTATAGTCCAAGGTGATGGAAATTTTTGGATTAACATTACTGGAACGCCACCGCTTTCGTGGTATGAAAAGCTTTCTCAGGATTTGGGAATTCACAAACTTACCCTAGAAGATATTTTAAGCTCCAACCAACGGCCAAAAATTGAAAGTTACGAGACCTACAATTTTGTTTCCGTTAAAATGATCTACAAGGCCAAGCAAAAGGGGCAGGGAGCTTTGATGGAGCAGCTGAGTTTAATTGAAACGAATAAAGGTGTAATCACCTTTCAACACACAGAGCTTGATACTTTTTCTGGAATTAGAAGTCGCCTTGAAAATGTCAATACCAGAATTTACAAGTTAGACCCCGATTACATGGTATTCTGTATTCTAGATACTATAGTAGATAACTACATGATTATAACCGAAAAAGTAGGGGCTAGAATAGATAAGTTGGAGGATCAACTGTTATCTGGAGCTAAAATGCCGCACTTTGTCGCGAAATTCAGTGCGCACCAACGGGAGTTAAATGTGCTCCGGAAAAATGTAAGGCCCGTAAAGGAGGTGATGATTCAGATAATGAAGCAAGACAATGTTTGGGTTAAACCAGAGCACTTACCCTTTTATAACGATGTACACGATCATTTACTATTAGTGGTGGAGACCATTGATGCCTACAGAGATTTATTATCCGATCTGTTAAATATCCACTCGACCCAGGTAAACAACTCCATGAACGAGGTAATGAAAACCCTCACTATTTTCTCAGCAATTTTTATCCCAATAACCTTTATTGCAGGGGTTTATGGTACCAATTTCGATTATCTACCTGAGTTACATTACAAATACAGCTACTTTATTTTCTGGTGTGTATTGGTAGTGGTAGCTGGTGCTATGCTTTGGTATTTTAAGCGAAAAAGATGGTTTTAATATTGAATATTTAGCTTTTCTAAGGTGTTTTGTACCTGACGGTAAAGGCTAGACTTAATGCGTTCTAATTTACCCGCGTTTTGGGTATAAGCTGAAATCTTGTATTTCACACGCCCATTGTCCATTTCAGTAATTAGGAGAATAGGCTTTGGGTTATCTACAATGGATTCTGCCTTTAAAGCAGCTTCCACAATCTCTTTTTCTATGTCCCGAAAATGGAAACGGGCATCCAACCAAAACTCGCAGTACACCACCAAGCCCAATTCCTTTTCAGAAGCTGAATAGTTAATAACGTGGGCATCCATCATTTTTGAGTTGGGAAGGGTGATGTATTCGTTAGATCGGGTTTTAATTCTGGTAATAAACAGGTTTTTATCTACCACAACACCAGAGGATTCATCCACCCTAATTCTATCGCCAACCCTAAATGCACGCATGTAGGTGATTAATATTCCGGAAACAAAGTTGGAAAGAGGTTTACTAGCCGATAAAGCAAGGGTGAGCCCCAGTACGGAAAGTACGCCCAGAAAAATTGGGGTGTTAGATCCAGGTAAATGCTGGATAATAAAAACAATGGTGATCAAGTAAATCGTAAAGCGAAGTAGGTTAAAGGTAGGTTTGGCCCATTCAGCATAAAAGCCTTTAAGAACCAATCTTTCACCTTCAATTTCTTTTCTCCAAAATGCTAGGAAGCGAATGAGATACTTAGCTCCTATGATCACCAATACGATAAGGATGAGCTCCGGGAAATAATTAAAAAAGCCCTTTATAAAATCGTTTAATGGGTTAAAAATGTATCCAAATAGCTTATACGCCATTTCTTGGGTATCGGGAAAAAAGCTAAAAACGGTTGGGATAAGAAGATAAACCAAAATAATTACCACCAGTATCCTTAGGGCTTTGAGAAAAAAGCTAACCAATTGAAACAGGCGTTCTTGGTTTAGAACCTCCACATCTTTGTAATGAAGAGGCCTTAGATTAATAAGTTTATCAGTTCGCAATTTTGCTTCAAGCCATTTATATACAAGGTTTACCCCACGGAAAATGAGGTAACTAAGAATAATGATTAATACAATGATGCCAAATTGCTTCAAAGTTTCATATAAGTCATCCATATTAACTTGAGCAGAAGGATTGGCAATGGGGCTCATGCTGGATTTTAAATGCATGGCCATTTCATCAATACTTACGTGATTACCTAAGGTGTCGTCGGGGTAAAGGACAGCAAATGAGTAGTTTACGTATTTTAATTCGGTAAGACTATCTGATTGAGATATGAGTATTTTAATTGGATTAAATCCTTCGGTTCTTTGTAGGGAATCTACTTTGGAGTTTATTGATAGTGCTCTATCCTTGAGTTGAATTAGAGAGTCGGAATAGCTAATAAAAAAGAGCGTATCGCTCTGAACCAGAATTGGTTCTTTCACAACACGCTCTAATTTATTTGGTTTTTGTGCTGCTGCGAAGAAAGCACAAAAGATTAGAAATAAAAAACTAAGACTCCTTAAATAGGTGGATATCTCTCTGCGGATATGGCATTTCAATTTTATTTGCATCAAATTCCTTCTTAATTTTTTCGTACATCTCATAATGTACCGCCCAAAAGTCTCCAGAATTAGCCCAAGCCTTTATGGTAAAATTAACTGAGCTGTCACCTAATTCGGATACATATACCTGGGGGGACGGATCCTTCAATATTCTTGGCTCCGAAGTTAATATATCCATCAATACTTTTTTAGCTTTATCAATGTCATCATCATATCCGATACCTGCAGTAAGTACCATTCTTCTGGTTTCTTCTCTAGAGTAATTGGTTATCGATTCATTGGAAAGTTTACCATTGGGAAGTATAATAACCTGATTATCAAAGGTTTTAATCAGCGTGTAAAATACCTGTATTTCACTAACGGTACCCATAAAGCCTTGAGCCTGAATTACATCTCCAACTTTAAAGGGCTTGAGAAGTAATATAATAACTCCGCCTGCAAAATTCTGAAGGGTTCCGGAAAGGGCCATACCAACGGCCAAACCGGCCGCTGCAATAATTGCTGCAAAGGAGGTCATTTCTATCCCCAAGGTTCCAAGTACCGATACAAATACTAATACCTTTAATAGGGTGCTAACAACACTTGTTAAAAAAGGTTTTAGGGAAGGAGCTACATCTTGCTTATCCAAGGTTTTGCTGAATCCTTTGGTAATCATTTTGGCAACTTTTAAACCTACCCAAAGGATTATTATGGCAACCAAAATTTTGGTTCCGTAGCTTACTATGAGAGGTTTTAAATCGTTAATCCAGTTTGTAACAGTTTCCATGGTGTTTTTTTAGTTAGTTGTCCGCAATTAGCGAAAAATCGCTGAATTTTGAAAGGACTAGAATCATTACAAACCCATGTTAACTAGAATGGTTCTAAATAGATTATTAAAAAATCCTAATCTATAACTGGGGCGTATCTACCAATAAACAGTTATGAAAAAGTGGATTAAAATATCTCTGATTTCCTCAGCAAGCATAATGATAGTACTGGTTGCTATTTTGGCCGTACATATTTATATGGTTACGGGGAATGGTCCTAAGCATCCAACCGCTAATTGGCAATTGGGTAAAATAGATTTCCAGGAACCACTTGACTCTTTGCAAACCGTAAGTGCAAAAAAGGCCATTTGGTCTGTTGCGGGAGTAAAACAGGCGGTATTTCATCCAGAGGGAAAGAATGTAGTTTTTGCCATCAATACCAATGGGGATTTAACCCATGATAAAGTGTACGAACAATTCAGTACAAAAATCGATTTCCAGGCCGAGTTATTTCAACCTTCTGGTGAACAATTAGCTGCCAGTTGCCCTGTAATTGATGAAGAGTCGATTACCTATAAGTTGGGATCCTATTTCCAAAACCTTTTTGCATCCAAATAATAAATCCAAACAACACAAAACCCTTAATTATGAAAATTAGAATTACCAAGGTTGCAATGGCATTAAGCTTGCCAGCGATCTTACTCTCCTCATGTGCAAAGGAAGACGAAGCTCCTAAGACCACCAACAACAACGAACCCTCTATTTATGCGGATTTAGGTGGTAGTGCAATGGTAGATGATCCAGCAAATCCTGGAAACCAGATAGAACAAGGTTATTTAACTCTAAGAAGTGTAGTAGACTCCACCATATTTGTCATTGCCGGAGATGCAGAATTAAACGGGTATTTCGCACCACTTTTAGCAGAGGTAGGATCAGGTGAATTATCTGGATTCGCTAGTTTGAGTTTAAGCCTAACTAACTTCTTTGCTGCTGCAACAGGTGGTGAATTCACCTATAACGGCTTAAACATGGTCGATGCGCACAAACCTTCTACCAATAGAAGAAATGAGTTTTTGGTGAATAATGCTGCTTTCGATGCATTTGTTGGAGCGGTTGTTACCGGTGCAGGTAAAAATGGTGTTCCAGCTAATGCTCCAATAATCGCTAGACTAGGTGCTTTATTGGAAACGCTTCGTGAACCTATTGTTCAGACCACTGCTGATATTTCTGCTCAAACTGATCTTTACAAAAGACTGGGTGGAAATGTAATGGTAGATGATCCGAACAACCCCGGAACAAAGATAGAACAGGGATATTTGAGTTTACGTAGTGTTGTTGATTCTACGATTTTCGTAATCGCTGGAGACGACAGATTAAATCAGGAGTATTTCTCGGTTCTACTTGGAGAAGTAGGATCTGGTGATTTATCTGGATTCAGTGCATTAAGCTTATCTCTTACCAACTTCTTTGCAACTGCAACGGGTGCAGATAATCCAGCGACTGCCTACACTGGTATGGATATGGTATCTGCGCACGATCCATCTATTAATGCTAGAATGGGTGCTGCTGCCGACGATAATGCATACAACGCCTTTGTAGAAGACGTTGTTATTGGTGCCGGTAAAAATGGGGTAGAAGCAAACAGCTCTATCGTAGCAGATTTAGGGGCATTACTAGAAACTCTAAGAGGAGATATCGTTCAGCGTTAAGCTTCCAAATAAGTAAGATTGATTAAAGGTTCACTACGGTGAACCTTTTTTTTTGCTTTTATTTGGATATTTTTGGTCAAAAGGCAATCCATCAAGCCAGTTATTAATATGAAGCAAAAGGTTTTAAATACGCTTATAAGCAATTTGCTTTTGGTGCTGGTGGTTTCCCTATATGTAATTCCTACCCAAGGTTTTACCGCTGGATTATCTTGTGATCTTGAAATAGAAAACCTCATAGATTTCGAAGATTTGTCTGAGGAGGAAGAGAATAAGAGCGAAGAGGAAAAGGAGAGCGATGATAAATTTGGGGACAAATTAAAGTACGTAAACGATCAAAATAGGTCCAAAAATATAGCCTATTTACAACGATTATTACGAGTATCAGGAGACGGAAATCTTTTAAAGTTTTCCATTGAAAATCAAACGCCCCCTCCTGAATTGTAAAAACCAAATTTCAAGTTTTTACAAATTTCATTTTTCAATTTTATGAGTTATTTCAAAGAAGATTTTAAGTACGACTTAACGTCGAGTATTGTAGTGTTTTTAGTGGCCTTGCCACTTTGTTTGGGAATTGCCTTAGCCTCTGAGGCCCCTTTAATTTCCGGTTTAATTTCTGGTATCATAGGAGGTATAATAATTGGTTTTTTCAGTAAGTCTAGTCTCTCTGTTTCCGGTCCGGCGGCAGGTTTAGTTGTAATTGTACTGGATAATGTAGAAGCTCTGGGAGGGTACGAACCCTTTTTGGTTGCGGTAAGTTTAGCTGGTTTATTACAACTGATTCTCGGTTTCGCAAAGGCTGGAATCATAGGGCTTTACTTTCCTACCTCTGTAATCCGAGGAATGCTTGCAGCTATTGGGTTAATTCTAATATTAAAGCAAATCCCTCATTTAGTTGGATTCGATAGCGATGCTTTCGGAGAAATGGAATTCTTCCAGGCCGACGGAAACAATACCTTTTCTGCGATTATAGCCAGTTTAGAAAACTTTAATAATGGAAGTTTTGTGATTGGTATAATCTGTCTTGGTCTGTTAGTGCTTTGGGAAAGTAAGTACATAAAGGGCGTTAAGGCTCTGAAACAAATCCCCGGTTCAGTATTAGCGGTAGCCATTGGTTTAATTTTAAATCAAATCTTTATAAGTTCTGGATCGGCATTAGCCATTGGAAAAGAGCATCTGGTGAGTATTCCTATTCTTTCTGGTGAAGGCGGATTAACTGCTGCTTTAAAGTTTCCGGATTTTTCAGCTTTTTCTAACTATCAAACCTATGTTACCACTATAACTTTGGCAATAGTTGCTAGTTTAGAAACCCTTTTGAGTATTGAAGCGGTAGATAAATTAGACCCGCATAAGAGACACACTCCTAAAAATGCCGAGTTAAAGGCGCAGGGTATTGGAAACTTTGTTTCTGGATTAATTGGAGGACTTCCTATTACTGCGGTAATTGTGCGTTCATCTGCTAACCTAGATTCGGGAGCCAAAACTAAAATGTCTGCTATAATGCACGGTATTTGGTTATTATTAGCGGTTGCATTTTTCCCAACTTTCATGAACCAAATTCCATTGGCCTCTTTGGCGGCAATATTAATTGTGGTTGGATGGAAATTAACCAAGCCGTCGATTTATAAAAAATTATTGGCAGTTGGTCAGCAACAGTTTATCCCATTTGTAGTTACCATTTTAGCTATTCTTTTTACCGATTTATTAATTGGTATTATCATCGGTTTGGTAGTTGGAATTTTCTACATCCTAAGAGCTAACTATAAAGTTCCTTATAATTATTCCACGGGTGAATTTAAAACTGATGATGGGAGAGAGGCTATTAAAATAGAGCTGAGTGAGCACGTTTCTTTCTTAAATAAAGCCAGATTGCAAACCACTTTAGATGGGCTTCCAAATGGCTGCCATGTAATGATAGACGGTTCTAGATCTAAGGAAATTGAGTTCGATGCCATGGAGGTTATCGAAGAGTTTAGAATAAATGCTCCTGAGCGAGATATTGTGGTAAGTGTTAAGGATCTTCCTGGTGGAAAAGGAAGAATGGCCTAAAGCTTAAACGATAAATTAAAATTTCGGGGATAGATTTCATTAATTTTATCCCCGAAATTATTTTAGGACTTTGAATCAGATTGCAGAATTTTTTAGCAAGTTGTTTTCTACCGAATCCTGGCCACCGAGATGGAGATGTGGAGATTGGACGGCATTTGAAGGGTGGGTGCAAATAATCAGCGATTTATTCATTTGGCTTGCCTATTTTCTAATCCCGGTGGTTTTAGTTTTAATAATAAGAAACAGACCAAGTTTTAGATTTACGCCGCTAGTATGGTTGTTTGCAGCCTTTATCGTTAGCTGTGGGCTTACCCATTTAATGGATGCTATAGTGTTCTGGCACCCCATGTATCGCTTGATGGGCTTGCTAAAATTGGTGACAGCAATTACAAGTCTTCTAACTCTTGTTTATTTAATTAAAGATTTACACTTATTACTTCCCGATCTGGGAAAAGACCAAGACTCGGTTACCATCCCTTCAGAGGAATACAAAAGACTAAAAAACACATCCAAACAACTTAAGGATGAAAATGAAGTCTTAAAGGAAATTATCAAGGGGTATAAGGATGCTTAAAACCAGCCAAGCCAATAAATATTCGTGGATCTCATTTTTTGTGTTGCTCTTCATCCACGTTTTGCTTGTTGTTGGAATTTTTGTGGGAGACTTATTGATTGAAGAGATTCCCGCTATATCCGTACTGTACACAATCGCAGTATTCTATTGCTGGGTATATAAAAAGCGGTGGATTACCATGGTAACCGCATTGGTATGTACTCTTTTAATACTGATAACAGTTGGTTTGTCCATAAACCCATTAAAGCCTGATGATTTAGATCCCATATCAGCGGTACTCAGTATTCTTCCACTTTGGTTGATTACGGGTTTAATAATGTTCTCTACAAAGGCAATGGATGCTCTGGAGATGGCGAGAATAAACCAGCACCTCAAGGTTAGAAATAAAACCATACAGTTCAAAAAGTTAGAAAAGGAGTTTCACGAAATGTTAGATAGCATGGTGAAATCTTCTGTAATGCGCTTGAGCAAAAAGGGGATAGTAGAAACCTGGCCAAAAAGTGCTGAAGTAGCTACTGGCTACAAAGCCGAAGAGATTATAGGACAGTCATATGAAATATTTTTCCCAAAAGGTGACAGGGAACTTCAACTTCCTCAAAAGTTTTTGGCTCATGCTTTATTCAACAATAAATCTTTAGCAGAGGGGTGGATAGTTACCAAAGCAGGAGGTAGGTTTTGGGCTGCGGCGTCCTTATTTGCCATGAAAGATCAATTAGGCTATGTTTCGGGCTTTACCTTAGTTGTACACGACCTTAGTTATCGTTTAAAAAATGAGGAATTAAAAAGGCAAAATGCGGTTTTAGAATCTAGGCGAAAGGAGATGGGGCAGTTTGTATTTGTTGCGTCACATGATTTAAAAGAACCTCTTCGCAACCTTAAATCCATAGCCTTAACCTTGGACCGAAAGTTGGATGTTGCAGGTAAAGACCCCTTAATAGCGCAATTAATAAGCTACCTCAAGTCGGAATCGGAACGCGCAGAGGACTTAATAACAGGGCTTACGGAATACGCAAACCCAGGTTGGAACCAAAATGTAGAGCAAATAAATCTGGCTGAAATGGTTGCGCTGGTAATTACACAGGTGAATAGGCAATTTCATAAAACTGAGGTTAAAGTAATTGGCCTTGATACCTTACCTCATGTGGAGGCACCAAAGGCTGAAATTAAGACGTTATTCAATCAGCTTATTACCAATGCTTTCAAGTTTGGAGCTGTAGATAATATCTTAACCCTTTCATTTTCATCTAAAACCCTGGGTGATAAATGGGTAATTGGTATTTCGGATAATGGCCAGGGTATTGTAGAAGATGCAAGAGAAAAAATCTTTGCGCCTTTTCAAATTGCCAATAAATCTCGAAAAAACAAGTTGGGTAGAGGTTTGGGTTTAGCTATTTGTAAAAAAATAGTGGAAAATATGTTTGGGGAAATATGGCTGGACAGTACATACAATGAGGGGTGTAAAATAGTATTTAGCTTACCTGTAAATTTAAAATCGATTTATGCCTTTAACGAGGATAATGCTGGTAGATGATGACAATGTGGTGAACCTGATAAATAGGGTTTTACTCAATGATTTTCTGCCCAGTGCTGATATTCTTACTTATAATTCATCGGTGGATGCCATTGCATTTTTAAAGGCTAATTCCACTAAGCCTGAGGTTTTGCCACAACTTATATTGTTGGATCTTAATATGCCAGAAATGGATGGCTGGGAATTTTGTGTTGCCTTTGAAAAAATATTTCAGGATGACAGTGAGATTATACCAGATATAAAATTTTTATCCACTAGTTCCCATCCGGAGGATATGGTGAAATCCTTAAGATTTAAATCTGTTTCTGAGTACCTGATAAAACCGCTTTCTGTTGAAGAAGTTGAAAGAAGGTTTAAATAAAAAAGGGAAACCCAAATGGATCTCCCTTAAGCTTAAAAAGATTCCTTTTTCTATTGAATAACCAATTTACTTACCGCAGTTCCTAGCTGTACAAAATAAACACCTGGCTGAAGGGTTGAAACATCTTCTTTTCTGTTGGTTGCAATGTTTTTAACCAATTTCCCTTCAGCGTTAAGAATGAAGGCTGGTTGGTTTTTTCCGTCTTCAATAAGAATATAATCCTGAGCTGGATTTGGATAGACATTCACAGTCAAATCCTGCTTATCAAAAATTCCTACGCTTCCATTTTCAACGGTAAAATCGTCTATAGCAAAGAAGTAAGGGGTGTTAGGACCAAAGGATCCAACGTCGGTTGTTTCTAATGTAAATAATATGGAATCTGCATTCCCGAAATTAGTGAGATCTACCCATTCCCAATCCTTTAGGATGTAGTCTTGTTGGTTATCAGAAAAACGGTAGTCCGCTAGGTAAGCCACAACCGAATCGGCACCTAAAATTCCTTGAGAATATGCCTTAACCACTAACCTGAAATAATCTGGATCGTTTCCGGTATCTCCTCCAAATCGCTTTGAAAACTGGTTTCCGTCTTTAACTACGTGGTATGCATAGGTTGTGTTGGTAAGGTAAAAGCCTTTTACGGTTCTGTTTTGAGCTTCCCCTTTTATTTTAATTACACTGTTGTGTTTAGCTACAGCAAAGCTGTTTGACATGTACCCAGAACCCGTGATATTTCCATATAGATTTGAAAAATCACCTGTGCTGGAGTCGGATATGTTAGTAATAGCAAATCCGTTGCTCCAGTAGCCGCCCCAGGCTGTGTCGTAATAATTTGGAAATATGGCAGATCCAGATTCGTAGGTAGTTCCCAGAGGAGATTCCGATCCATTTAAAAGAGAATCGCCACTTAAAACGTCTTCGAAAGTGGAGATGGTTTGACCAATTAGCCAAAATGAGCACAGAAGTACAGCAAGAGTAAGTAGTACTTTTTTCATATGTGTTGTTTATTAATTACAAAAAACAACGCACTACCAAGCAACAGGTGCAAGTTGGTTTTTATCCCGAAAACCCCTTGTAATGCTAGAAATGGCAGGTCTTCTGACTTTCTTACTCTGCATGCCTTCCCGAGAAATCAGTGGCTTAAAAAATGCAGGCTTTTATTAAGATTACAGCAGCGGGAACTGTTGACGATTTTCACATCATTCCCTTTTAATCTCCATTGGAGAACCAAATCTGCCGCGAAAATAGAATTATTTCTTATCGGAAAGTGATTTTCCACAACGATGGCAATATTGCGCTTCGGGATTTATAATTTCTGTAGCACAACCCTTACATGTTCGTAGCAATTTGCGAGCATCTTGATTTTGACTTTGCCTTACAATATCAGCAGTCACCAAGCCGGTAGGAACAGCAATTACTCCGTAACCTAAAATCATTAAAATCATTGCTAAAAACTGACCAAGCGGAGTAACAGGGGATATATCGCCATATCCAACGGTGGTTAAGGTCACTACCGCCCAGTATACCGACCTGGGAATACTGGTAAATCCACTGTCTGCACCTTCAATTACGTACATGGTGGCGCCAATAATTGTGCAACTAATTAAGACGTAGCTGAGGAATACGGTTATTTTATTCATGCTAGCCTTTAGAGATCGTAGAAGATTGCTAGCTTCTCCAATAAATTGTACCAACTTAAGAACGCGAAATATTCTTAAAAGTCTTACTGCGCGTAGGATGGCGAATGCTGCAGCTCCAGATACAAACAATTCGAGATAGGTGGGGAGGATGGAGAAGAAATCTATTAGTCCGAAAAAGGAAAAGATGTATTTCTTTTTGTGTTCGCTAGCCCAAATGCGAAGAATATATTCCAGGGTAAACAAAATGGTGATTATCCACTCGATTGTGTACAGTACACCGTGATACTTTTCTGAAATCGTTGAAACACTCTCGAGCATAACAACGACCACAGATATTAAAATCGCGATGAAAAGCCCTATATCAAAAAGCTTACCCAATTTAGTGTCAGCACCAAATATTACGATGTAAATAAATCGTTGAAACTTTGATTTTCCTTCCTGTTCGCTCATCTATATTTCGGCGTTTTCAGATAGTAAAATGGCAATTTTTTTGGTACTTGGAAATGCGGCACAGGTAATAACAATCCCTACGGTTATCGGTACACTTAGTATCATTCCGGTAACTCCCCAAATTGCGCCCCAAAAAGTTAAGGATAATATTACCACCAGTGCACTCAAATTTAAAGAGTCGCCCATTACTTTGGGTTCCACAACGTTACCAACAATCACCTGAATAGCCCCAACAACACCTAGCACCAAAAACATTTGATTGAGGTCGTTAAATTGCAGTAAGGCAAAAAATGCTGGAAATAGCGTACCAATAAGAGATCCAATGTTAGGTATAAAATTGAGAAGAAAGATTAATATGGCCCAAAACATTGCTGCGTCTACCCCAATAAAGAGTAAGGCAAAATAACTCAATCCACCCGTGATTAAACTAACCACCGTTTTAAGGGAGATGTATTTTCCTACCGATTTATCTATTTTCCTTAAAATGTCTTTTATCCGTAAATAATCCTCCTTTTCTGGGTAAAGCGCCTTAATTTTCTTCTGAAATACCCGTTCCTCAAGTAAAAGGAAAGTTAGGTATAGGATAATAAGAACGGCATTGCTAATAATATCTGAAAGGGAATTAATCACCAGCTCTATAATTCCAGCAAAGTCAATTGAAGAGGCATATTCCGAAAGTGTGTTTTTGTAATCTACCCCAACGTATTTTTCTAGTTCTAAACCAATATTCTGTAACTCCTTTTCGTAATCAGGTAAAGAAGAGCTCAGGTTTTTAATATTGTGGATTAGAATTTTACCAGTAGCGGTTAAAACAATTCCTATTAACACACAGGCAGAAACACTTAATACTCCAGATGGAATGTGTTTTTTGACCCATGAAATTTCCTGCGCTGCTTCTCGCAGTTCCTTAATGATAAACCATAGTAATACGCTTAAAATGAAGGGGATAATTAAGGATTGACCATAAATTAAGGTGATTACAATAACTACAGTAGTAAGTAAAGCGGCAGCTACACTTTTAATATCCATGTTTTATAAGTATTGTTTTCTGTATACCAGGTAGTAATTGGGGTTCGGGGTAAGTGACTCTACCGCTTTTTCCAATTTCAACTTTGCTTTTTTGGTGCCAACTGTAATTTCATGAATTTCACCGTTTACCGTAAGTTTTAAAGGAATTTGAAAACCCTTTTCTACGTTTTTAAAGCTCAAAAACACCTTGTTTTTCTTAAATCCATAATGTAATTCTGGAATTTTTGTGGTCCTTAAATAGGTGTTGAAAAATCCCTCCAAATCTAAGCCCGTTTTTTCCGCTAAAAATTGTTCTACCTGATAGCTAGAGACCGTTTGATGATAGAAAGTTGCATTTAATTCCCGCAAAATGGACCTCCACTTTTCGGTGTCATTTACCATGGTTCTTAGAGTGTGTATAATGTTTGCACCCTTGAAATACATATCTCCAGAACCAGGCTCATTCGCGTTGTAATCACCGATAATGGGTTTGTCATTCGCTATTTTACTGCGTGTTCCAATTACATATTCCGCGCCCGCGCTATCCCCAAAAAAGTATTCTAAAAAAAGCGATTCGCTGTAGGAGGTAAATCCTTCATGAATCCACATGTCGGCACGGTTTTTATGCGTTATGCTATTGGCAAACCACTCGTGCCCGCTTTCATGGATAATGATGAAGTCGAATTTTAACCCCCAACCAGAGCCACTTAAATCTCTACCCAAATATCCATTTTTGAACTGATTTCCATAGGTAACACAGCTTTGGTGCTCCATGCCCAAATAGGGGACTTGCACCAGTTTGTAGCCATCTTCATAAAATGGATAAGCACCGAACCAGTATTCCAATGCTTCTATGGTTCTTTGGGCATCCATAAACTGAATTTTCGCCTTTTCGATGTCTCGGGGAAGTACGTAGTAGGTGGCATCTAATGTGCCTTTCTCGCCTTTTAGGTCTTCTTTGAAATAAGTGTAATTACCCACACTCAAATTAACCCCGTAATTATTGATAGGGTTGGTTACTTTCCAAGTAAATTTCCTTTTGTTATCAGGGAGATCCTCAACCGTAGTTAACCTCCCATTAGCCACACCGGTATAAGGTTTCTTACAAATTATGGATACAGTAACTGAGTCTGCCTCATCGAGGGGGTGATCTTTGCAAGGCCACCATATACTGGCGCCTTTGTCCTGACAAGCAGATGCAATCCAGTCGTAACCTTCTTTATCCTTTGTAAATACGATGCCAGATTCCCATGGAGCTATTTTTGGCACATGCGGTTTTCCATTAAATTTTAATTCCAAATGGTTTAAACCAGGTTTAGCTTCGAAATTTATGAGGTAGTGGTCATCCACACGCTTAGGAAGAACAATCTTTTCGTTGGCCTTAACCTCTGTAATTTGCATAGGTTCCTGCAAATCTATCTGTAGGGTTTGCATCCCAACCTTACTTCCGGCATCAAGCGTTATAACATTGATTCCACTAATGCTGGAATCGCTCGGAAAGGCTTCAACGGTTAAATCGTAGTGCACCACATCCCACCAAGATCTATATTGATTATAGGTGGGATCTTTAGGTTCTTGAGCAAATAGAGTGGAGCTCAGTAAAAGAAAAAGGGGTAAAAAGGCTTTCATACATTTACTTTCTACGGTAAATGTAAGACCTCTTAAAATATTTGTCCCGGAAAATATTTAGAAACTAAACCGCTTAGTTTGGATTTGGACAAGGGTTTGCTGATGAATGCCTGAATTTCTGGTTGTTCAGCGGCTCTTTGCCTGTCTTGTGGGTTATCGCTTGTGGTTAGCATAACAACCACGCTGCCCTCGGTTAAATTTTTAGGAAGACGTTTAAACTGCTCAATGAATTCCCATCCATTCATCCGTGGCATGTTGATATCCACAAATATTAAATCGGGTTTATCGTGGCTGGCACCTTGAAACATTCCTGTCTTCGAGATATAATCTAAGGCATCCTGGGCTTTAGCAGCCACCTGAATGTGCGCTGTAATTCCAACCTTTTTGATGATGGTTCCATTTAAGAAATTGCTCGCCGGATCATCGTCGATCAGTAATATACTCCCTAGTTTATCGCCTGCAGTCATTGTGTTCAAAATGGTTTTAACTCACTAAAGTGTGCAAACCCTAATTGAATTTGCAAAATGTTCGACCAAGCTAAAAATTTTTCGATTGAAGTATGACCAACAGTCGCTATTCTTTACCTAGACTCCCAATTTCTGATGCATCTCAACAACTAGGCCCTTCAAGCATCAACCACTTTAGTTGATTAAAGCCCCTGCAAGAAACAATCTAAGCCATCGGTTAACATGTGTAGCGACAAGCCTAGGCCAATTAATCGAGTTTTAGGAAGTAGGAAAAGAATAACATAAATAGGAAATGCATAGTAGCTATGTAAGGGATGAAAATTTATAGAACAACGGTTTGGATCGAAAATGGGTGAAGCGAGTAGGTGGTCTAAATCTACCAGCATGGTTGAAAGCAATATTAACCACGCATTTTTCCAGATTTTGGACCAGAAAATTCTTGCTAGAATTCCAGGAAATAACAGGTGAAGAAAGTAGTGAATAAGGGTAGCGAGCACAATTGAAGCTTTGGGCAAATATAACTGGCTTATAGCCTATTAAGCCAGTAAGACCGGTATTTTCCGTCTGGATCGTAGTGTGCAGCCTGCCATTCTATATCGAAAATTTTCTTTTTTCCATCTGAAAAAACTCCAGCTATATATTGCCAATTCCCCCAATTAGCGCTAGGGTCGTAGTCAATTAACTGCTTCTCGAAATAAGCAGCTCCAGCGTCCCAGGGCTGCCCCAATTCGTGAATTAGGAAACTTGCCACATTTTGTCGCCCCCTGTTACTCATAAATCCAGTTTGATTCAACTCAATCATGTTGGCGTCCACAAAATCATTACCGGTTTCACCTTTGCACCACTTTTGAAATAATTTTTTGTTCCATTTTGGGTTTAATTCTACACCTGAAACTCCTTGTGAAACAAACATTTTACTGCCATATAATTCTGCGCAATACCTGAAGTATTCTCGCCAAACCAGCTCGAAAAACAACCAATAAGTTGATTCATTCGCTTGATTTTCTTCCTCGTATTTCTTTAACTCGTGGTAAATTCTCACGGGTGATATATTTCCAAAAGCAAGGAAAGGAGAAAGTTTAGAGCTATAATCCTCGCCGAGCATTCCGTTTCGGGTTTGCTTATAACTGCTCACTTTTTTAGAAGCATGTAGATAGTAGTGCAGGCGCATTTGAGCGGCAATTTCACCTCCTGGTAAAGAGAGCGCTCCGTATTTTGCACGACCCATGGTATCTGGAAAAGGATCTGACTTTAATTTTTGATTATTTCCAGGAAATGAGAGAGGAGTAGAAAGAGTAGGACGAATGTTTAGATGTCGCTCCACCTTTTTTCTAAATCCACTGAAACCCTTCGGGAACATATCCATGGAAAAGGGAAGTTGATCTATTAAATTCCCATCTCGTCTTTGGTGTATGGTAAGGGTTTGACCAACTTCTTGAAGCTCATTTCTTTCCCAAATTGCAGGTTCTGAACTGCAAACCAATTCTCTGATCCCGAGTTCTTTACAGGTAATTGGAATGATTTCTGAGGGTTTCCCTATTTTAAAAGTAAGCGCTGCACCTTTATTATTTAATTCAGTTTGAAGCGTTGTAAGGGATTCAACCAAAAAGGCTAAACGCCAAGTGCCCATTCTCGGAAAACTCCATGCGGTATCTTCAAATTGACTTGGGTCTAAGACATAGATGTAATGGAGTTCATCATAGTTATTTACCGCGAAATTTAGAGATGGATTATCATCCAACCTGTGGTTATTTCTAAACCAATACAATCCTTTTTTCATAGGGATTCAATGTTTTTAAGGTGTAATTCAGCTTGGTTTAGAATGTCTTCCTGGTTTTCCATTTTGTTCCAAACCTTGTACATCATACCCATCCTTGGGTTGTTCTGTAGTTTATCTTGGTTTCGGTTTATAAAGTGCCAGTAAAGACTGTTAAAAGGGCAAGCTTTATCACCAATTTTAATCTTCCTATCGTATTGGCAGTTTACACAGTGGTCGCCCATTTTATGCATATAGGATGCGCTAGAAACATAGGGTTTAGTCCCCACAATTCCACCATCGGCGTATTGGCTCATGCCGCGCGTGTTGGTGATCTCCACCCATTGAAAAGCATCCATGTATATGCCTAGGTACCAATCATCAACCTCGTCGGGATTTATGCCCGCCAAAGCGCAGAAGTTACCCGTTACCATAAGGCGTTGGATATGGTGCGCATAGCCATGCTTTAAAGATTGATTTATCGCCCTTTTTAGGCATTGCATCTTTGTTTTACCAGTCCAAAAATATCTTGGGAGCTTTCGCTGAGCGCTTAGGTGGTTTAAGCTTTCGTATTGAGGCATTTCTCTCCAGTATATACCTCTCATAAACTCTCTCCATCCTAAAATTTGGCGTATAAATCCTTCAGCTTGAGATATGTCAATGGTATCCTGGTTGTTTCTCCAGTGGCTTTCAATCCGTTTTAAAATCCATTTTGGAGAAAGCATTTTTAAATTTAGAGAAAAGGAAATCCTGCTGTGATAGATACTCCAGAACTCCTCGCTAAGTGCATCTTGGTAATCCCCAAAATGAGGTAAAAGGTATTCTAAAAAGTAATCGAATAATTGTATCGATTCTTGCTTATTAATCGGCCAGCTAAACCGTCTGGGGTCGATTTCACCCAGGGTTTTAACATTCTGTTCTAGAACTTCCTTATAAACCTGCTCCACATTATGCTCGAAAAGAAGTGGAGGTGGAGGGGTATGCTTTTTGGGCAATTTCTTGCGGTTGTATGCATCGTAGTTCCATTTACCCCCAGCCGGATTCTCACCATCCATAAGTACTTGATGTTTGTTTCTCAAGTGTCGGTAAAAGGATTCCATTAAGGTTTGCTTCTTACCTGCAAAGAATTCTTTTAGCTCGGTCTTTTTAGTTATAAAGTGCTCTGAATCAAAAAAATGGATATTTTTATTTAAAGTAGATTTTAGATTAAGAAAATATACTTGTAATCGGTACTCATCAGGTTCTTGTATTTCAATCTCCTTTATTTTAAACCGGTTGATTAGGAACCTTAAATTTTCTCCAAAGTCTTGTTTATTTATGGAGTCGCTAATTTTTAGGTAGACAACCTTGTGTCCAGCATTTTGGAGTTGTTCAGCAAATTGTCTCATGGCGGTGAAAATTCCCACCACCTTTTGGATGTGATGTTTTACATAGTCCGTTTCGGAACGGATTTCCATTAAGACATAAAGGTTATCTGCATTTAATTCTTTGAACCATGAATGGTCCGCATTTAATTGATCGCCGAGGATAAGTCTAAGCTTAGTATGCTTGCTTTTTATGTCGTCTACATTTTTCACTGCAATACTTTATCTCCTCCCAAATCTTTTCCCACTTCTTCCGCCATTGAAATGGCCTATTGCAAATGGGGCACATTTTGGTGGGAAGATGTTGTTTTTTCATCAAGTGATTTTATTGTTGCTAATTGCCCTTTGTCGACTGCATTTAAATCTACCCTCAACAAAGGAACGCTTAGCCAAATGTTTTGTATTTCGTCCACTTACACGTTTTCTCCATAACCTAAAGCTAGATGGCTTTAGGTGTTTACGCATAAGCTTTATCACCTCCTTTTCATCTATATCAAATTGGAATGCGATGGCATCAAAGGGAGTTCTATCTTCCCAGGCCATTTCTATCACTCTATTCAATTCTCTTTCAGACAATGGCTTCATGGTAATTGAATTCTGGAATTTCTGTAGGTCTGGCATACGGGAAAATCGCTCCTTTATCTGTGTTATGGTAGCGATTTAGCCCAGAAATAGTTTGGATATCCATTCTTGCTAAATCCAGCATTCCATTGCTGTGCAAAAAGCTATCGTCGATTATGATTTTTTCAACTTCTCCAACTATCAAACGAGTACTGTTTGCTTTAATGAGTATATCGTCCTTTAGGCTTAGTGCCATTTTTATCGGGGATTCTCTAACAAAAGGTGCTAGAAAGTCCTGTGAAAACTCTCTGCCAAAACCACAGGTATCAAATTCCGATTGGTATTTTTCGAATTTAGCCGAGGTGAAATGAGCTCTAGCCTTCATTTCATTTGTAATGGCGTTAATAGTGTATTTACCCGTTTCCAGAATGTTTTGATAGGTATGCCGGGGTACCACATTTGGACGTACGATAAGGCCTACAAAAGCTGGGTTGGAACCTAGGTGGGTAACTGAGGAAAAAACAGCCAAATTATCCTGGCCATTCTTGTCTGTGGTTCCTACCAAATTTGCCGATTTAAAACCGGTAACACTGTTAATGAGATTTAGTCTGAATATCTTATTCATGTCTTTAATCTCCGAGGAATCTATGGATCTGGTCATACTAGAGTTTAATTGTGGATAGGCCACCATCAACTCTCAGTGTCTGTCCGGTTATATTTTTTGCTTTAGATGAAATTAAAAAGGCAGCTAGAGCGGCAATTTCCTCACTTTGGATAACCCGTTTCATTGGATGTCTAGCACCTAATTTCTCGTAGGCTTCTTCATTCCGTAGGAGGGAAGAGGCTAATGGAGTATCTGTAACTGTTGGAGCAATCGTGTTTACCCTAATAGTAGGGGCAAATTCTGCGGCCAAAGACCTGCCCAATCCTTCAACCGCAGCTTTGGAAGCGGCAACTGATGCGTGGAAAGGCATACCCTGTGCCACCGCCACTGTGCTAAAGAGCAGAATGGAGCTGTTTTCTCCCTTCTTAAGTGCCTTGAAATAGTGTTTGATGGTTTTTACCGCGCCCAGTACATTGATTTCAAAATCAGCTTTAAAGTCTGCTTCATCTAAACTTCTGATAGGCTTTAAATTGATAGAACCTGGACAATAAATCAAGGCGTCTAGCTTTGAAATTTCAGGTAGTTCGTCCTTGATTATGTCCAACTTGTGATGCGTCGAATCACCCAGATATTCGGGTTCCTCTCTACTTATGGTAATAACTTCGTACTCTTCCTTTATTTCATTGAAAATAGCAGCACCAATCCCGTGGGAGGCCCCTACAATGAGTAGTTTTTTCATGTGGACTTAAATTTTTTGATTAATACCTGTGTTCTGTATTCAAAAATTTTCTTCAACTGAGGTTTGATTAGCAAAGGATGAAAAAGTCGTCCCAAAGCCCCTAAAGGCAGTTTGTACGACACTCGGTCGGTCATTAGAACTCCATTTTCGTGTTCCTCAAAATGGTGCTCGTGATGCCACATGGCATAGGGACCAAATCTTTGTTCGTCTACGAAAAAATTGGGTTTACTGACATGAGTTATCTCCGTAACCCAGTTGCTTTTAATTCCCGGTAGTAATCCTATTCGGTAGGAAATAATTTGTCCTGGAAACATGGACTCCGTTATTTTGGAGGTGATTTTAAAACCCATGTGTTCAGGGGTGATTTTAGCGAGATTTTTCGGTGATGAGAAGAATTCCCAAGCTTCATCAATGGAAATTGGAATAACAAGTTTCGTTTGCAGCGTGTAAATTCCGGAGTGTGAAGAAAACTGAATCATTGGTAATTGTTGTACCTACATGAAACAGTGGGTTTAGGAAAATGTTCTTAGGTCTTTGGAATGGTAAAATAAAAGGTCGCGCCTTGGTTTTCGGACGAATCAACCCAAATATCCCCTTTGTGGTGGTGTAGAATTTTTTTACAAATGGATAAACCTATACCGCTTCCATCGTATTCTTCGTTAAGATTTAACCTCCTGAAAACCTCAAAAATACGGGTATGATATTGTGGAGGAATTCCGATTCCATTATCACGTATGAAAAACCTGTAATCGTGAGGAGACTCGTTGTAGCCAATTTCTATAACCAGAGGTTTTTTATTATCGGAATATTGAAGGGCATTTCGAATTAATTGAAGCCAAAGAATTTCCATTTCATCCTTAAAACCATGAATAACCGGAAGTTCACTTAAAATAACTGAAGGAGCCATTTCTTCAATTTGTCTTCGTAGTTTAACCATGGTAACCTGAACAATTTGAAACATATCGACTTGGTCAAATTCTACATTGTTTCCTATTCTGATGTATTGTGCCAAGCTTTGCACCAAATCATGCATTTTGTTTACATGAGCATTCACAAATTTTAGGTAGGTTCTAGCATTCTCCGAAATTCTGGCATTTTCCTCAGTTCGGATGAGGTCTACAAAGCTCCTTATGGTTCTAATAGGTTCTTGGAGATCGTGACTAGCGGCATAAATAAATTGTTTTAACTCACTATTCTTAACCTCGAGTTCCTTGTTGTACTGCTGTATGGTTTCCTCTGCACTGTACAACTGTTTCGATTTTCCAGATAATTCTCTTCTTGCAAGTGTGCTTATTCCAACGGAGATAATTATTCCCATAAGGAGGATAATAAAACCAATAGAATTAAATATAGAGGAAGGATAAATGAATTCTAAATTCCAAATCCTTCCCTTTAAGGGAATACTTTTCGAAAAGCGGACCCCTCCGGTGATATTACCCCGCTGAACCTGGGTAAGGGTGTCAGTAATTCCATTTGTAATGTCTTTAATGGTTATTTTAAAATCATCGGGTAGGGAGAATCTGTATAAGGAGGATTGTATAAGTTTTTCTATTGGGACTACAGCATTAACTGTACCCGTCAGGCTGTCGTTATTATCCTTGATGGGCGAAACTAGAATAACCGATTTTTTGGTCAAGTCATCCTCCTGAACTAGGATAAGAGAAGGAGTAAGTGTGGCAGACCCGGTTTTATCTGCTGTTAAAATAGCCTGCCGCGTTTGAGGGCGGGAACCAATGTCATATCCCCATGCTTTTTGATTATCCTCCGTTGGATATATGTAGTACACAGGGAAGTATGGAGCTGCGTTTAAATTAGGAGAGAAAGAACCATCTTTATTTCTTTTAAATACTCTAAAACTTGTATCCAGTTTTTCTGCCCTTATTTTTTGTTGCTCACTTAATTTTTTAATCCAAGAAAGTGCAAATATGGCGCCAGATCTAGCTATTAGTCTTTTTGCTTGCTGCTCAAATTCCCCATAAGTTATCGTGTCAGCTTGTTTAAATTGATAGGTGAGAAACTCCAATGTTTCCCCGCATAATTTCATTTCACGTTGTATGGATGATATTATTTCTCGACCCTGGCTATCTGCATTTTGGACTTTGGAAGCATATTGGTTTTTCCAGTAATTGTTTACTGCTATTACGGAAAAAGATATCCCAGCAATTAATATAAGTCCGGCTATTATGTAGGGTGAGTATTTAGCAAAAAACCACCTAATTTTCCTGTATTGTAATAACCACGCTATTAATATTAACATGAATATAGTAAGGGGGATAATAACCTGAAATAACAGGGATATATTCTTGTTTTCCTGAATTTGATCGATGCGCCGAAGTACTTCGGAGTTTTGAAACTCATTATGGAATGAATTCCAAGGAAATAGCCTTTTGCCAGTTTTTTGGTCGTAGTACCATGCATTAGCAAAGTCTTCGTACTTTACTAACTCCCCGCTATCCTCATCTACCCAAATCTGAAGGAAAACATCCAGGTTAACGCCGTATTTGTCCGGCACATGTGGTAATCCAGTTAAATCCTTGGTTTGATCTGCCTTAAAGTAGGCCTCATACCGCTTAGCAGGGGTCTCGAATACATTTTCCGTTTTAACGTAATGCATCCAGATTGGCTGATTGTAGTTTACATGCCAGTACAAGAAGCTATCAGCCATTAGGTTCTTGGGTGGACCGAATACATACCCAACATCCCCACTATTAAAACTAGGGCTTAGTCGACCGTTACCATTTACAATGTATTCCTTGGTTTTTGAAAAAATGGGGGTGTCATTCGGAAGGTAAACTTGAAACTTTGAGTTGACGGTATACAAGGAATCGTTGAACTCCTTGCGAGTATAGGTTAAGGAGGATCTCGAAATTATTTCCCCATTAAACTGTCTGGATTCTGTGTTAAATAGGTTGTCTATTGAAAATAACTTAACCTCCAGGAATCCAGAAGGGCCCAGTATTAGCTCTTTTTTGTTTCCAATGGTCAGCGAAATAATCGCCATTAATAATGCGATGGTAGTACCGAAAACAAGACTCGTGCGACTGGATCTTTTGGTTAACAATGGGGTGCTTTAAGAATTAATATGCCAATTACCTCTTTAGGTTGCGTAAAATAATGTTTTATCGATTAAAGGAGTCATTTTCTTGACCATAGACAATTAGTTGGGTTTCGGAAAACCAAGAGTGCTGCCAATGCGTTGATGTTATACCATTAGGGTTTAAAACTTTATGTTATTATTACCCTTAAAACTAATAGATGGATAAGTACTACGACCCCAAGGACCTTAAAAAGTTTAAGGATATAGCAGAATTTGAGCCAGAGCTGGCTGAGAAGTTTTTTGATTGGTATGGATCTGTATTTAAGCCAGGAGCGTTAACAGCGAGGGAGAAATCACTAATTGCATTAGCGGTTGCTCATGCCGTGCAATGTCCATACTGTATTGATGCCTATACCGATTCATCCCTTCAAAAAGGAGCAACTGAAGCGCAAATGATGGAAGCGGTGCATGTTGCCGGAGCCATTAAGGGTGGAGCAGCTATGGTACACGGGGTTCAAATGATGAAAAAAGTAAAATCACTGGAGATGTAATCCAGCCAAAAAAACGATATGATCAAATCTCTTTCTGCAAGACAACACGAATTGGCAAGAGCCATTAAGCAAGTTGGTGTATTGTCTGAAAACAAATCTAAAATGACGCCTTTCGAGCTCAAATTGGGTGAACAGGGATTGTTTCCTTTAAAACCCACTGAGTTAGAAATATTTCAAATGAACCTTGGTAAAATGTGCAACCAGGTTTGTGCCCACTGCCACGTGGACGCGGGTCCAGATCGCAAGGAAATAATGACCAAGGAAACCATGGATCAGTGTATTGAGGTGCTTAGAAATACCAAGGTAAATACGGTGGATTTAACTGGAGGGGCTCCGGAAATGAATCCAAACTTCCGCTACTTGGTGGAACAAGTGTCAGACCTTGGGATTCACATCATAGATCGTTGTAACCTTACCATCATAGTTGCAAACAAGAAATACCATGATTTACCTGAATTTCTTGCGAAACACAAGGTAGAAGTGGTGTCGTCTATGCCACATTATACACCAGGCAAGACGGATAGACAGCGTGGAGATGGTGTTTTTGATAGATCCATAAAAGCTTTGCAAATGCTTAATGAAGCTGGATATGGAATGGAGGGTAGTGGTTTGGAATTAAACTTGGTTTACAATCCAAGTGGAGCCTTTCTTCCAGGCGACCAGGATGAAATGGAGGCTGAGTTTAAACACAACCTTCGTAGAGATTTTGGAATAGAGTTCAACAAACTTTTTGCAATTACCAATCTTCCAATAAGCCGTTTTCTAGATTTCCTTTTGCAAAAGGAACTTTTCGAAGACTATATGGAGCGATTGATTGATGCGTATAATCCAGCTGCTGCGAATTCGGTAATGTGTAGAAATACCCTATCAATTAGTTGGGACGGGTATCTATACGATTGTGATTTTAATCAAATGTTAGAATTAAAAGTGGATTCAGAAGCGAATCACATTAGTAATTTTGACTTAAAATCGTTAAATTCGAGGGAGATCATTTTAAATCAACACTGTTACGGTTGCACAGCTGGGGCAGGTTCTAGTTGTGGTGGCCAAACAGCTTAGTAAGATTTTACGGCTCCCTCTATATTCCTCAGACCCCGCGCAGCGGCGGGGTCTTTTAGTTTCTATCTACTCTGTCCTTTACAAACTCAACCTTAGTTTTTCCATGAGGCGCAGGATTTCCCTCCTCATCTAGATTTACCATTACCAACTTTTCTATGGTTAGTATAGGTTGTCTGGAGACCATGTTTCTTACTTCGCATCTCAGCGTTATAGAGGACTTTCCAAAGGTGGTGGGAACAATACCAATCTCAACGATGTCGCCTTGTTTAGCCGAACTTATAAAGTTTATTTCCGACATAAATTTGGTTACAACCCTTTTGTTCTCAAGCTGAACAATTGCGTATAAGGCCGCCTCTTCATCTATCCATTGAAGTAATCTTCCCCCAAATAAGCTTTCATTGGGATTTAAATCCTCTGGTTTTACCCATTTTCTGGTGTGAAATCTCATGTTTTTCTTTTTAGTCCAATTCGTCTATTGATCGCTCAAGAATTCTATCGTCCATAGACTTGGAGGTTTTTGCACCTAATTTTTTGAGGCTTTCCGCCTTTTTAACCAAGTTTCCGCGGCCTTCGGTAAGTTTATTCATTGCTTTACCGTATTCTTCTTGTGCGCCTCTTATTTTATGTCCTACGTTTTTTAGATCCTCTACGAAGCCAACAAATTTATCGTACAGTAAACCACTTTCCTTAGCAATTTTTGCAACGTTTTTTTGCTGATTGTCTTGTTTCCAAATAAATGCTATGGTTCTTAAGGTCGCCAAAAGGGTAGAGGTGGTAACTAGAACAATGTTCTTTTCTAAGGCTAAATCAAATAAACGTGGATTTTCTTTTAGCGCCAGTGTTAATGCCGGTTCAAGGGGCACAAAGAGCATTACATAATCTGGCTGAGTAACATCTAGGTTCTGATAGTTTTTTGCCGAAAGACTGGTTATATGATTGGTTAAACTGGTAAGGTGGTCTTTTAAATGCGTTGCCCTTTCAGATTCGTCAGAGTTAAAATACCTTTCGTATGCAGTTAAAGAAACCTTGGAATCTAGGATAAGATGTTTCCCTTCTGGAAGTTTTATCAAATAATCAGGACGAAGGTTTTTCCCATCTTCGCTCTTAAGATTAGATTGCGTTTCATAATGGGTGCCTTTTTCTAATCCTGCTCGTTCTAAAATTAGCTCCAACTGAACTTCTCCCCAGTCTCCCTGAATTTTACTGTCTCCTTTTAAGGCATTGGTTAACCTTTCAGCATCCTGAGACATCTTTCTATTCATCTCAACAATCTTGTCAAGCTCAGCTTTTAGAGTGGCCTTTTCTCGAGTTTCATTCCTGTAGGCCTCATTCACCTGCTTTTCAAAATGCTGAATTTTCTCCTTAAGAGGCTCAAGGATAGATCCAATTTTCTCATTGTTGATGTCTACAAATTTTTTGCTTTTTTCCTCAAGAATCTGATTGGCTAATACCTGGAACTCATTTTTAAACCTCTGATTTAAATCGCTTAGTTCTGACTTTTGATCCTCAAGTTTTTGAGCTAGGGATTTGTTTGTAGCTTCAAGAGTGGCCTTTTCTGCGGTAAGGGCTAAGTTATTTTCTCTTAGGAGATTAACTTCATTTTGGATGGTTTCCACCTGCTGCTCTGCCTTGCGCAATAATTCCTTTTCAGCTGTATTGTCTGGAACTACAAATTTATTAGCGAGTAAAGCTTTAGCTAAAAAATACCCACCAACAATTCCGATGGCGAGGCCTATTAGGCCAACAATAAACATTTCCATATTGCAATTTTAGGCAAATAAAAGAGGGATGCGCGTAATCTATTTGAGGTTTAGATTTTACCTAAATCCTGAGATTTTATCCAGCCCATATTGCCATTGGCTATTTTTATCTCTACCCAGCCATCCAAATTAGAACTTATGCTCACTTTGGCTCCTTCGTGTAATACAAAAGCAGTATTAGCATCTGCTTTGGGTTCGGTTTTTATATCCACTTTTTTAGTAAGGATAATACCTTCTGGAGATCGATTGGTATAGGTAGCTGCAGAAATGCTGAGGAAAACGAAAAGTCCAAAACCTATAAATGAGACAATTCCCAATGCAAAGCCAGTTTTTCGACTTGAAACTGATTTTCCTGTGATAAATAAGAAAATGCCCAACCCAATTAAAACAGAAAATAATATTGCCACAAAAGCAAAGCTTCCAGAGCCAATAGATAAGAGGAATTTATTCCACTTATTGTAAAATGCGATACTAGGACTACTTTCAACTCTGTCGGCAACTCGAGCATTTGCAAGTTTTAAATTGTATGCTGCTTTTTCGTAATCCGGGTTAAGCTTTAGTGCTTTCTCATAATACAGGATGGCCTTTCCTAAGTTTTGCGTTTTATAATAGGAATTACCAAGGTTGTAGAATAAAGCAACATTATTGCTTTGGTCTTCAATAAGCGACTCGTATGCTTTTATGGCTTCACTGTATTCCTCGGTTTTATATAAATCATTAGCCTCCTTAAATCGTTCATCAGCAGATTCACCGGCAAAAAGCAAAGGCAGACATAAATAAAAGGCGACTAGGCTTGTAATTTCTCTAACCATTGTAAAGTAGCTTTTGCTCGTTCGTACGTAGATTCCATGTTAACATTGGCCGATGGCGCATAACGTGCCATATCGCAATCATCTATCAACTCTTGTAATCGATTTATTTCTTCCTCCGCTGCTCCTTTAGCAAGGAGTTTTTCTTTGAGGGTATTCCTTGATAAGTCGGTTTTGCTAAACCCAAACTTATCTTGGATATACCCGTGAATGGCAGAAATAATCTCTATATAGAAACCAGCTTGGTCTTTTTGTGACAAATGCTTTTTGGCTTTTGCAAGTTTTTTATCCGCAAGCTTGCTAGCCTTTTTACGCTTGTATTCTTTTTGGTTTTGTTTGAGTGATTGGTCTTTTTTGACCTTTAAGGCAATTAGCAAGAAGATTAAGATTATCGCTGTGCTTAGAATCCAGAATAGGCCTCTAGTTGCCCCAAATTTCTGTTTTACAAAATTCGAATCCCAATGAATGTCAATAAATCTTATGTCTTCATTCAATAGGGCCACATCGGTTTTTGGATTCACAACCGTTCCATTGGTATTACTTATAGCCGAACCTTCAACCAATAGGTCTATCTCGCTAGTGCTGATTGTTTTATAGTTTTTGCTATTTAAATCGAAATAGCTAAAACTTACTTTAGGTATTTTGTAATCTCCAGGATACCTTGGGATTATTATGTATTCCCATTCTCTATAACCTGAAATACCATCCGCGTTTACTCTTATATTATCATTGGTTTTAGGTTCGTACACCTCAAAATCTGAAGGGAAATTGATTTCTGGTGGGTTGAGTAGTTTAAGATTACCTTGTCCACTAATTTTTAAGGTGTAGGTAACAGCCTCGTTAACATCAACCTTCTGATTGGAAATACCAGAGACAATTCTGAATTTCCCAGATATATTTGAGAAATTACCTGGTGCACTGGAGGGGTATGGCTTTACCCTAATTTTAACCGCGTTACTATTAGCACTTACTCTACTTCCAGGATTGAAAAAAGAGCGATTAACGACCACATTCTGTGTAAAGGATGGAATTTCAAGTTCTCCGGATCGCTGTGGGTAAAGAAGTTGTTTTTTTATAACCGCTCTTCGGTATTTGTTGCCGTTAATGGTGGCTAAATTATCATCCCACTGTACCGACCCCAAATTGATGTTTTCGACCCAAAACCCCGAAAGGGCAGGGTAATCTGTTTCGCCCAATTCAAGTTGACTATATCTGGAATATAAAATGTAGCTTACGGTTATGGGTTCACCTATATGTGCTGTGGTTTTGGATGGTGCTATTTGAATAATAACATTTCCATTTCCTTTTACAGAAGGCGTTTGCGAACTACTCTGAGGTTTTGAGGAGCTGCTTTGAGCAGTGTTGTTGTTGCCCTTTACAACTTCAAGTTTTATGGGGTCAGTTTTTAGCACCCCGTCTTTAGTATTGGCGGTTGCAGCAGGAATGGTGAAGGTGCCTTCTTCCTCAGCCAACATTACGTAGGAGATGGTAGTTGTTCTGCTAGACTTACCATTAATGAATGAAAAATTACTCGATTGGGAAGGGCCGAAAATGATGCGAAAATCCGAAATAGGGGGTGGTGTAATTTCACCGGAGGTGTTTTCTAGGGTAAAACTCAGGGTAAACCTACTTCCAACTGAAACAGGATTTTGACTTACCGAAGCCCTGAAATCCTGTCCAAAACCCAGTTGTCCTAACAAGAGGGTGAAAAGTATAATCGAATATTTAAATATTGCCCTCATCACTACCAATCTTTCTCAATATTAACTTTAGCAGACTTGCCTTTAGCCTTATTTACTTTTCTCTGAACACCTTTTTCTTGTTGATTTAAGGCATCTAACAGATTTTCAGCATTTTTTCTCTTCATCTGCTGCTGTTGCTGTTGCTGTTGCTGTTGTTGCTGCTGTTCTTGTTGCTGCTGTTGTTGCTCTTCTTGTTTTTGGTCGTTATCCTGCTGATCCTGTTCTTTTTGTTGGTCTTGCTGTTCTTTATTCTCCTGGTTTTGATCCTGATTTTGCTCCTGATCTTTTTTCTCTTCTTCCTTTTTTTCCTGCTCTTTATTTTGTTGCTGTTGCTGTTGCTGAAGCAATTTCTTCACCAAGCTGTAGTTATATCGAGCGTCCTCGTCGTTTGGGTTTAATTTTAGTGCCTCCTTGTAGGATTTAAGGCTTTCCTCCAGCTTTTTCATCTTTAACTGGGTGTTCCCCAAATTGTAATAGGCTTTTGCCTTTATATTTTTATCTGAAGCTTCGCTTGCAGCTGCAGTAAAGGCGGTTGAGGCGTTTTCAAAGTCTTCTTTCTGGTAAAATGCATTTCCTTTATTAAAAGCTGCTGCTTCCGCAACTTCATCTACCGTAGAAAGTGAATTGTATTGGTCTAAGGCCTTGTCAAAATCTCCAGACTTATATGCCTCGTTTCCCTTTTTTAATTCAAATTTCGGGGTTTGGGCAACTCCAATAAAGCCAAGCAATTGTAATCCGATTAACAGTAAGAATTTACTTTTCATGGCTAAATAAGTTTAAACGGTTTAACCATTTGTTTTTTCTACTTCCGAGTAATGCGTCTATTAGCAATAAGAGAACCGACGGAAGTAAAAACCATTGGAATCTGTCTTCGTAATCTTGGTATACAACGGTATCCAATTCTCCTTTTTCCATTTGTTGCAACTCCTCAATTAGTGCTTTGGTTGCCTGTTGAGAATTCGAAGCATAGATTGCAAGTCCATTTCCTTTATCGGCGATTTCCTCAATCAAAGCGGCGTTTAATTTAGAAACCACAATTTCGCCAGAATTGTCTCTTTTAAAATCTTTTTTGCCTTTATTAACGGGTATAGGAGCCCCGGCAATAGTTCCCATTCCCACTCCAAATACTTTAATGCCGTTATCATTGGCATATTTAGCTGCAAAACCTGCGTCATCCTCGTGGTTTTCACCGTCGGTAATTACGATAATGGCTTTTCCTACGGGTGATTCTGGATCGAAAGACTGAAAAGCTAAATCGATAGCAGAGCCAATGGCTGTTCCTTGGGTTGGTACAACATCTGGACTAAGTGATGAAAGAAAAAGGCGGGCCGCACCGTAATCTGTTGTTAAGGGTAGCTGAACAAAAGCTTCTCCAGCAAAAACCACTAATCCAATTCTGTCCCCGTTTAACTCGTCGAGTACCTTTTCTATCATCCTCTTTGCCTTTGAGAGCCTGTTGGGCGTTAGGTCTTCAGCTAACATCGAATTGGATACATCCAGACAGAAAACAATGTCCATTCCCTTGGTTTTGCCTTCGGCTAAGCGGGATCCAATTTTCGGGTTAATACAGGCAAAAGCTAGTAGGAAAAGCGCAACACGAAACAGCCAAAATTTAATGCTATGCTTACTTATAGAGTAGGGTTCTACCACCGCATTAAAAAGCTCTAAATCAGCAAACTTGTTAATCGCTTTTGCCTTCCATCGGGTGTAAAAAAAGTAAGCGAAAGTGATAAGTGTCCCAATTGGAATTAGGATAAAATATTGCTTATTGTCGAAACGCAAACCGGTAATCCACCTTTCTCCAAATTGAAATAATAGGAAAGCAACGCCTAGGAAAATAATTTCCATAACCAAGGCGAAGGCAATGAACTTACCAGGCGAATATGTTTTTGTTTTCTCCATTATGGAATACTTCTAAACCAGGTGCTTTTTAATATTATTTCGATACATAAAAGGGCCAAAGCAGCAAGTATAAAGGGGGCAAACTCCTCATTTCGCTGGGCATATTCGGTTACTTTTATTTCCGTTTTCTCCAGTTTATCGATGTTGTCGTAAATCTCACGCAGCGCAGCCTCAGACGTTGCCCGATAGTATTTACCTCCAGTTTGGAAAGCAATCTTTTCTAAAGTAAGCTCATCGATTTTCACGTCTATATACTCGTACTTATACTGGCCATTAGGATAAATAGAAACAGGGGATAGGGCTTTGCCTCGAGAACCTACACCAATGGTGTACACTTTAACTCCGAATTCCTTTGCTAACTCTGCTGAGGTTATAGGATCTATTTCTCCTCGGTTATTTACCCCATCGGTCAAAAGGATAATCACCTTGCTTTTAGCATCACTTTCTCGCAGTCGGTTAACAGATGTTGCCAATCCCATTCCTATTGCTGTTCCACCTTCTAATAGTCCCGTGTTTATTTCCTTTAGCATGGAATTTAACACGCGGTGGTCTGTGGTAATAGGACACTGGGTAAAAGCTTCGCCTTCGTACACAACCAACCCAATTCTATCGTTGGTTCGTTTAGAGATAAAATCCATAGCCACGTCCTTAGCGGACTCAAGTCGGTTTGGGGTAAAGTCCTTTGCCAACATAGAGGCGGATACATCCAGAGCTATAATTATATCTATCCCTTCTGTACTAACATTTCGATAAGAATCTTTGCTCTGTGGTCTTGCCAAGGCAATGATTAACAGGGTAAGGGCTATCCATTTAAAACCGTGTAGGCTGGTCCTGAAAAATCCTTTACTAAAGAGATTTTCCTTGGCTATAAAATTAAAAGAGGGGAGGTTTACCTTGGCAATTTGCTGGTTTTGTCGCCAAACGAAGTGAATGGCGAGCAAGGGAATTATTGGTAAAAACCAAAAGAATGCTCCATGCTTGTATTCAAATCGGTGGTAATAATATTGCCACAGTATAAAGCAGAGTAGCACACCAATTAGTGCAAAAACAATATTTCCAATTTTAGACTTACCCATTAATTTCTTCTTCGATTGGAGTGGTGCGTTTTACTAATTCAATTGCCTTTTCAACAGCCTCTTTCGCAAAAGCCTCACCGGGCTTTTCTTTAGCGTATTTGGCCATATCACTGAGGTTTAAAATGTAGGAGAGGTCTTCGTGCAAGGACTTAGGTTGAAGCTTGTACTGAAGTAACTGTGAGATTTCTCCACTGGTTTTTTCTAGGGCATGTATGTTATACCTTTTGCCTAAATAGCCTCTAATTATCAAAGAAATTTCGGTGTAAAATACCTTGTCACCCTTTATTTTCCAGATTTCCTCGTTCTGCAGTTTTCTAAGTTTTTCAAGAGCTTCTACATGTGGTGGGATAACTGGCTTAGGACTTTCTTTTACAGGAATGGTGTCAGTGTTTTGCTTTCTCTTTTTCCACCATCTATAAATCAGGTAGGCTAAAATAACAAGGATAGCCAGGGAAACAGGGAAATACCAATAGGCGGCAAGGTAATCTCTAAATCCAAGAGGTAACTCCTGAATGGCCTTTATAGGTTTTTCGGTAACCGAGGAATCGATTTTAACGGGGTAAACCGAAACACCAATGGAGTCGCTCACTAAATTTTTATCACCAAGTCCTAATGAAAAGGGACCAACAAAAAAGTGTCCCGAGTCGAAGCCGGAAATTGAGAATTGATACCGATAGTTAAATTGGAAATCATTTTCCGACTCGTTTACAACGGTATCAATAACCAGTTTGTCCAATAGCTCAAGTCCTCCAAGAGATTCCTCAAAGCTCTTATTAAAAAGGATTTCTCCCTTTTTATCCTTTGCATTTACCTTAACAATCAGCTGTCCGTTAATTTGCTCTCCAAATCTAATTTGCTGTTTATCCAGATTGAGTTGAAGCTCTTGGGCGTGGAGCGCAAAGCCAACAGTAATCAACGTTATTACGGCGCAAATTTTCTTAAGCATGTAAACTGCGTTTTTTGAAAAGGTTGATTAATGGAGCTACGTACGATCGATTGGGATAAAGAGAAACAAAATCCACCCCAGTCTTTTTAAAAAGTTTGTGGAGCGATTCATTCCATCTTGCTGCTTCTTGCTTATAAGCATTTCTCACCTTTTTGCTGGAACTATCCATCCATTGCCATTCGCCTGTTTCTGGATTAACCACAGGAAGCAATCCTACATTGGGAAGGCTTTCTTCTCTTTCATCCTTTATTTGCAGGGCAACAAGATCATGCCTTTGATTCGCCAACCTCAAACCATCTTTAAAAGGATGATCGTCCATGAAATCGGATATTAAAAAGGCTATTGCTCGTTTTTTAATGGCGTTATTTAAAAAAGTAAGCGCTTCAGAAATATTTGTGCCCTTAGACTCTGGTTCAAACTCTATTAACTCTCTAATGATGCGGAGAATGTGGCTCTTTCCCTTTTTTGGAGGGATGAACTTCTCCACCTTATCTGAAAAGAAAATTACCCCGATTTTATCATTGTTTTGAATAGCTGAAAAAGACAGAACCGCACATAGCTCGGTAATCAGGTTCTTTTTAAGCTTTTCCTTGGAACCAAAATTGTCCGATGCCGAAACATCGACTACCAAAATTACTGTTAGCTCTCTCTCTTCCTCGAAAATCTTTACGTAGGGCTGGTTAAATCGTGCTGTAACATTCCAGTCTATGGTTCTTATTTCATCACCAGGCATGTACTCGCGCACCTCGCTAAAAGCCATACCCCGCCCCTTGAAAGCCGAGTGATATTGACCGGAGAAAATCTGGTTGGAGAGGCCTCTGGTTTTAAGCTCAATTCGGCGGACCTTTTTTAATATTTCAGAAGTACTTTCCTTTTGCATACTGTGCTAAAACCTATGGTACCTCTACGCTATCTAAAATGATATTTATTACTTCGTCTGAAGTGATGTTTTCAGCTTCGGCTTCATAGCTAAGGCCTATTCTGTGTCTTAAAATTCTATGACAAACGCTTCTAATGTCTTCTGGAATTACAAATCCTCTTCTGTTAATAAAGGCTAGGGCCTTTCCAGCTATAGCTAAACTGATGCTCGCGCGAGGAGAAGCTCCAAAATTTATCATACCCTCAAGTTGGCTAATACCATTTTTAGCAGGGAATCTGGTTGCATCAACTATATCCACGATGTACTGCTCAATTTTCTCATCTAAGTATACTTCGCGAACAATCTCTCTTGCATTTAGGATGTCCTCTGGCTTCACCACTTTATCGGGAGTGGGGTAAGCTGCTTTAGAAATGTTATTGCGGATAATTAGCTTTTCGTGCTCCTTTTCTGGATAGGTAAGAACCACTTTTAACATAAAACGGTCTACCTGCGCTTCGGGTAAAGGATAGGTTCCTTCTTGCTCTACTGGGTTTTGCGTAGCGAGAACTAAAAAAGGTTCTTCAAGTTTAAATGATTCGGATCCTATCGTTACCTGGCGCTCTTGCATGGCTTCTAAAAGTGCCGATTGCACCTTAGCCGGAGCACGGTTTATCTCATCGGCCAAAATGAAGTTGGAAAAAATTGGCCCCTTTTTAACCAAAAATTCCTCTTTCTTTTGGTTGTATATCATGGTACCGATAAGATCGGCAGGTAATAAATCGGGTGTAAATTGTATTCTACTAAATCCTACGTCAGTAGTTTTGGATAGTGAATTAATAGCCAGGGTTTTAGCTAAACCAGGCACCCCTTCAAGTAGGATGTGTCCATTTCCTAATAATCCAATGAGTAAGCTTTCAACCATTTCCCTTTGTCCAACAATGGATTTATCCATTTCCTTGAAAATCAGGTCGATAAAGCTGCTTTCAAGCTTTATTTTCTCATTCAGCGCTCTGATGTCAGTATCCGTAGCGGAATTTGTTAATTCCATGATTAATTTATTTTGCGGTTGAAACTAGTTATTTGGTTGGTAAAATACCGCACAAATGTGCACTTTGCGCGATAAAGCAACCAATAACATTGCAGTTAAAGAATGTTAACCCTTAACATAGTTTTATGACAGAAAAATTGAGTATCGATGAGGCTTTGAGCATGGTGGAGGAATTTCACAATGCTTTTGGAATAGAAAATGGCGATAAGCCTACGAAACAGTTGACCGCAGAAGAGGTTGCTTTGCGATTTCGATTGATGGCTGAGGAAAATGAAGAATATAAATCTGCCGCAATTGATAACGATACCGTTGAAATAGCTGATGCCCTTGGCGATATGCTGTACATACTCATGGGTACCATTTTAAAACATGGTATGGGCCATATAATTGCGCCGGTATTTAGAGAAATCCAAGCAAGTAACATGAGCAAGTTAGGAGCGGATGGCAAACCTATTTTGCGAGAAGATGGAAAAGTTTTAAAGGGTCCCAATTATTTTAAACCCGATATTGAGTCCATTATCAAAAAAGCATAGCACATGAACCTTGAGAAACTGTTTGTAGGTGTCAAAAAGGGAGGGTGGGGCTTAACCAAGTTAAATCTTGCCCTTTCCATTGCCATTCCTTTTAATAAACCGCATGGAATTAAAGTTAAAGAACTAGGTGATAATCATGTAAAAACCTTTGTCCCATACAAAAGGAGGAATTTTAACCATATTAAAGGTATTCATGCTTGTGCATTAGCAACCGTAGCGGAGTTTTGCTCCGGGTTACTGCTTTTATCCCGCGTGAACCCTAGAAAGTATAGGATAATAATGCAGGAGCTTAAAGTAAATTACTCTTACCAAGCAAAAAGCGATACCATTGCACACTTTGAGCTTTCGGAGAACGATTTGCAGTCGGAAATAATGAAACCCTTAAAAGAAGACGGTGTGGTGCTTTATCCAGCTAAAATCACGCTAAAGGATAAGGATGGAAATTTGGTTGCCGAGGCGGTGACTCTGTGGCAAATAAAGAGCTGGGAGAAAGTTAAATTGAAGGTAGATTAACCTCGAGGAATAATTTCGTTGAAAATAAAAAAGGCTGCTCCTAAAGGGCAGCCTTTTTTGTATGAGTGATTTATTTTAAACCCAAAGGTTTCTTCTTAATGCTGCCATTTTCAATGCAGCAATAGCACATTCAATTCCTTTATTTCCGTGCTTTCCACCCGATCTTGCAACGGCTTGCTCATGCGTGTTGTCTGTTAATACACCAAAAATAATCGGAGTATTTTCAGAAAGGCTAACATCTTTAATTCCAAGTGCACAGGCCTCGCAAACAAAATCGAAATGTTTGGTTTCACCCTGAATAACCGATCCAAGGGCGATTACAGCGTGTGGACTATGTTGTTGGATAAGCCATTGGGAGGCAAGGGGAAGCTCGAAACTTCCAGGCACCCACTTAACGTGTAATTTGTTTTCCTGAACCCCATGTTTCTTAAGGGTTTCTACAGCTCCTTTTAACAGAGCTCCAGTTATTTCATCATTCCATTCAGAAACAACAATCCCGATGGTAAAATCCGAACCATCGGGAATGCTATCCTTATCGTAATGAGATAAATTTTTTCCTTCTGTTGCCATATTATCCAGCAAAAGATGAAGCGCGAGCGATATACTTATCTATATCTTGTGCTTCCGCACTTTCAGGGTATTTAGACTTTATTTGCTCGTAAGCTTTTAAGGCTTTATCAAATTGTCCCATTTCCTCTAAAAGGGTTGCCTTTTTCATCAGGTATAATGGAGCAGAAAAACTGTTGTCGCTGTGGCTGATCGCCTTGCTGTAATAGTCTAAAGCCTTATCGAAAACTCCTAGCTCTACGTATGCATCTCCAATTCCACCTTTAGCAATAGCACCAACGATTTTATCATCTAGGTCAGCTGCCTTTAAATGGTCAATAGCCATCTCGAATTGAGATTTTTTTAGGTAACTAATCCCTAGGTAATAGTGTGCTAAATTACCAGAAGGAGTCCCGCTGTATTCAGAAGCTATGTATTCGAATCCAAAATTAGTTCCGTCTCCTTGAATGGCCTTGTCTAATGAGTCTATTTCAAAGTAGTACTCTGCCTTCCACATTAGCTCTTTTGCCTCTTCAATCCTTGGTTTTTGATATAGGTTTTTATACGCTAAGAAAATCCCAAGAATGGCAACTAAAACACCACCAACTAAGGTGATTTGCTTTTTGTTCTTCTCAAAGAAATCCTCAGATTGTGAGTAAACCTTATCTACGTCAACTATCTTTTCTTCTGGCTTGTTATCTGACATACTAAATAATTATGGCTGCAAAAATAGATTTTTTTCGCAGTTGAAACAGTCCGTTATTTGCAGCGTTAAATTCTATCCTTTTGAAACTTTCAAAGCTAAGTATAATCAACTTTAAAAATCATCTCGAAGCAGAGTATGATTTGGGCGATCGTATCAATGCTTTCTGTGGGGAAAATGGAGCGGGAAAAACCAATGTATTAGATGCGATTTATGCCCTTTGTTACACCAAGAGCTTTCTTAATACTATTGATTCTCAGTTAGTTAATTTTGAAAGCGATTTTTTCCTGATTCAAGGAGGAATAGAAAAGGATAATGCCCAATACCCAGTTTCTCTCGGGTTTAAAAAAGGTCAAAAAAAGGTTCTAAAACTGGTAGGCAAACCTGTTGAAAAGTTCTCGGAATATGTTGGATTTTTTCCTGCAGTGGTTATTGCGCCTTCCGATCGAGACTTGATTCACGAGGGCAGCGAATTTAGAAGAAGGTTTATCGATGGCATCATAGCGAATTATGATAGGGCATATTTAGAAGCACTATTGAAATACCAGGGTGTAGTAAGAAATAGGAATGCCCTATTAAAACAAATGCAGACTGGTGGCAAGAGAGATTATGAATATTTGAGTGTATGGGATGAGCAGCTAGTGCAACTCACCGATCAAATTCTTCCCAAACGCCATGCGTTACTGGAAAAATTCGCACCTATATTTAAAGAATATTACAGGCAGATTTCGAATGCGAACGAGGAGCCAAACATAAAATATCAACCAGGTATTAGTGAAAATGGTTTAGCGACTGATTTAAGATCTAACCTGGAAAAAGACTTGCGATTGGGTTACACTTCTGTTGGATTACATAAAGACGACTTTACTTTCAGCCTGAATAATAAACCCATCAAAAAATTTGGGAGTCAAGGTCAACAAAAAACCTATTTATTGGCCTTGAAACTCACTAACTACCAAATTTTATCTGATAACGCAGGGGTTCTACCTTTTTTGCTTTTAGATGATATCTTTGATAAGCTTGATCAAAACAGGGTGTCTTACTTGTTGAAGTTGATCGGAGAAGGCAATTTTGGACAAATATTTATTTCCCATACTAACCTTCAGGAATTGGAGGAAATACTGGGCAACGCTAAATTAGAAGCTAAATTCTTTTCACTTTGAGTATAAAGAGACAAAATTCAGAACCTCTGGGAGCAGTTATCAAACGACTGTTGAAGGCCTATCGCCTAAACGATAAATACTACAAGGTTGCAATAGAGGAGGAGTGGAAGCAACTTATGGGGCCGCTTATTACTAAACACACCGAATCTATCTACTACAAAGAGGGGAAACTGGTAATAAAATTGTCCTCTGCTGTTTTAAGGCAAGAGCTTTCTTTTGGAAAGGAAAAAATAATGCGTTCCATCAACAAAGCTCTTGGAGAACCGATTATAAAAACTGTAGAGCTTCGTTAAATCCAAATTTCACAAACTCATAAGATCTAGTTTACAGAAGGCAAGGAGCGTTTAAAACTGGGTTAATATCCCAGGGTTTCATTTGCGGTATTATTAAACCATACCAAATGAAATTCAACTTATTACTCTTGTTATTCCTTGTAATTAATGGCTTTTTGTGGGGCCAAACCGATTCTGAAATCAGACAGATTAGGTACTCTGCGGCAAATGACGAACTAGTTTACATCTCAGAAATGGCGCCATTTTATCATGGTGTTGCCTCGGGAGACCCCACGCATAACTCGGTAATTCTTTGGACGCGAATTACGCCAACACACAAAGCAGCACAACTTAATGTCATTTTTGAGGTTGCCACTGATATCTCCTTTTCAAATATTATCTCAAGAGGAAGTTTAAATACCAACGCGGAAAAAGATTTTACCGTAAAATTTGACCAGCAAGGCCTTCAGCCCAATAGCTTTTACTACTATAGATTTATTCATAATACGGATACATCGATTGTGGGGAGAACTAAAACGATGCCCATCGATGACGCTGAAAACATAAGGTTTGGCGTGGTTTCCTGTTCCAATTTTCAAGCGGGACATTTTAATGCCTATCGATTTGCTTCGCAGCGTACGGACTTAGATTTCATTCTACACCTAGGAGACTATATTTATGAGTATGGTGAGGGAGGCTATGGGTACAATGAAGATACCCAAAGGGGGCACGAGCCAGATCACGAAATGGTTACCCTTGAGGATTATCGCTTGAGGCATTCTTTTTATCACTTAGACCCCGATTTGCGTCGCGCACATCAATTATTCCCTTGGATAACCACCTGGGATGATCACGAAAGCACCAATGACTCCTATAAGGATGGTGCCCAAAACCATACCGATAGTACCGAGGGAGATTGGGAAATAAGAAAAAATGCAGCGGCGAAGGCTTATTCAGAATGGATGCCTATCAGAAATCCCGACCCCATTAATCCTGTTAAGATATGGCGGGCATTCGATTACGGAAATTTGATGGACCTGATTATGATAGATACCCGAATATGGGGAAGAGATAAACAAGTAAGATCTACGAATGATGAGAACTACGGTGATCCGGAAAGAACCATTTTGGGCAAAGATCAATTAAGTTGGTTTAAGGATAGGCTGTCCCGCTCAAACTCACAATGGAAAATAATTGGTAACCAGGTTCAAATTATGTTGGTGCAAACTGGCCCAAACCAACCTTTTAACCTAGATCCATGGGATGGATACCCAGCGGAAAGGGATACGGTATTGAGATTTATCCGAGACAATGAAATAGACAATGTGGTCTTTCTTACAGGAGATATTCATACAACCTGGGCAGCAGATTTGGCCTTGGACCCTTTTAATACAAAATCTTCGCTTAATCCTGACGGTTACACGGCTTTAACCCAAGATGGTGCTATTGCAACGGAGTTTGTAACCCCATCAGTTACCTCGGATAATCTTAACGAAATTTTGGGTGCGCCAGCTGGATCTAGTACGGGATTAGAAGCAGCTCTTATGCAAACCAATCCTCAAATTAAATACATAGAATTGGATGACCACGGTTTGATGATTTTTGATGTAAATAAGGATAGAGCCCAGGCGCAATGGTACGTTGGTGAAATATTGGAAAGGGATACAACCCCAGAATTATTGACAGCCTATAAAACCGATAGTGAATCGAATAGGATAAGCCCAGCTCTATTAGAGTTATTCGAGGATGATGAAAAAACTCCAGAGAATCCAGAAGAAATAAAGAAAAAGTACCGCACCGATATTGGTACCAAAGAAATTGGAGTTGTTTTTAATGCTTTTCCAAACCCTTGTAACGATTTTGTACGAATTCAATTTGGAATTGAAAAAGCTATTAAAGGAGAAATTTATCTGATAGATGCTCAGGGAAAAACCATAATAAAAGAAGCACTGAAATCATTTAATAGCGGGGTTTACGAGTATACTCTCAATACGAGCCAATTAAAATCAGGTATTTACTTCTTCCAATTAAAAAGTAGAATTGGTAATTTAAGCTACCAAATTGTAAAAAGTTAAACCTTTTATTGTTGCGTAAAGGGGGGATTCCAATAAGGGGTTTCCCCTTTTTTACGTGTATAATTTAAGAAGGTGGAGGAATAAATCTCGTCTTATATTTTCAGCTCCCATAAAGCGCAGATGAGAGGTTTCTTGTTGGCAATCTATCAGTCTTATCTCATCAATGAAATGGGTGCAGAGAAGCACCAGGGCAGCCTTAGAACCGTTTGGAATTTTAGTAAACATGGATTCCCCAAAAAAGACCTTGCCCAACTTTAACCCATATAAACCTGCCATTAGTTCACCTTGTTTCCAAACCGAAATAGACCATACAGCTTGCTTTGCTGCCAATTGGGAATAACTTGAAATTATATCTTCAGAAATCCATGTGCCATCTTGGTTTTCGCGAACCTGTTCACCACATGCCCTTATTACTTGGTCGGTTCTATGATTAACCAAATAGTCGTATTCTTTTGATTTCAGCATTTTTTTAACATCCTTCTGTATTCTAACCTTCTCGGGGTATAAAACCATTCTAGGATCTGGACTCCACCAAAGTACCGGTTCACCCGGGTTAAACCATGGAAATAAACCCTTTTTGTAGGCTCTTAGAATGTTTTCTGGATCTAAATTACCACCAGCTGCTATCAAACCAGGATGTACCTCATTAACCGTGCTTGGTTCTGGAAAGTCGATTTGCTTTTTATTTTCAAGGGTAATCATGAGGGATTCTTTCCTCTAAGTTCAATAAAAAAAGCCATGACCAAAAAATGGCCATGGCTTTTTTATAAAATTATTTCGACGAATCTTAGTGACGCTCTCTTTCTGAGAAAAAGAAGTTTCCTTCAATTGCAGCGTTCTCATCGCTATCAGAACCGTGAATTGCGTTAGCAGCAATGCTCTCTGCAAATCTTTGACGGATAGTACCTTCTGCAGCTTCGGCTGGGTTGGTAGCACCGATAAGGGTTCTAAAGTCTGCAACTGCGTTGTCTTTTTCTAAAATCGCAGCATAAATAGGTCCAGAAGACATGTACTCTACAAGCTCTCCATAAAATGGACGCTCTTTGTGCACTGCATAAAATGCCTTAGCATCTGCATCGGTAAGTTGCGTGTACTTTAACGCTACTACTCTAAATCCAGCTTCTAAAATTTGATCTAAAATTTTTCCTGCGTGCCCATTCCCTACAGCATCGGGCTTAATCATTGTAAAGGTTCTGTTACCAGCCATTGCATTCTTGTTTTTCGGGTGCAAAAGTAAAAAATAACATTACCCTTTCTAAGCTTTTAGCATCTTTGTGCCTTATGGAATTATTAAGAGATAAGACAGAGCTTCTTTTGGCGCTAAAAATGCACCTTAAGGAGGTTAAAAATATAGCCATTACCACACATATAAACCCCGACGGTGATGCAATAGGATCCACCATGGGGCTTATGTTAACTCTTAAATCTCTAGGATATAATGCTAAGGTTATAACACCAAATGCTATGCCTGCATTTCTAAATTGGCTAGACCCAAATAATGAAATTATTAATGCGGAGGAACAAAAGGATTTGTTTCAAACAACCATAGAGCAGGCGGAATTAATTTTTTGTCTTGACTTTAACACTTTAAAGCGAATAGAGCACGTTGGGCATGCAGTTGAAAAAACTACTTGTAAAAAGGTGCTTGTCGATCATCACCAACAACCCGAAGAATTCGATTATATGTTCGCCTTCCCAGGGGCAAGCTCAACCTGCGAAATCGTGTTCGAAATGCTGAAGGCTCTTGAGTGGAAAAAGTATATAAATTCTCATGCTGCCAACTCCTTGTATACCGGATTAATGACCGATACAGGTAGCTTTAGGTACAAGGGTACAACCGCCACAACGTTGCGTGTAGCATCAGAACTTGTTGATTTAGGAGCTGATCCCGCAGCCATTAACGAGCGGGTTAACAATGCATCTAGTTTAAACCGCCTTAAATTGTTGGGTTTTTCTCTTAATGAAAAACTGGAAATTATTTCTGGTAAGGGCGTAGCTTTTATTTATCTCAGCAAGGAGGATCTGGCGGATTTCGATTATCAGCCAGGGGATACCGAAGGACTGGTTAATTTCCCATTGGGTGTGGATGAGATAAAGGTGAGTGTCCTGATCAAGGAGCAAGACAATAAAATTAAATTCTCGTTTAGGTCTAAAGGAGATATTTCGGTTAACGATTTCGCCCGTACATATTTCGATGGTGGTGGGCATGTTAATGCTGCCGGTGGAGTTAGTTTCGATTCGTGGGAAGCAACAAAAACAAAATTTTTAAATGCAGTTAATGAATTTTTCTAAAGCTATATTTTTTGCGCTAGCGACACTGATGGTTGTAAGCTGCGGCAACAATAATGGAACTACACAATCCACAAAAAAGAAATATACCAAGCAAGAAATTGAGGATTACAACCGATTAATGGCAAAAAAAGAGGCCAAAAGAATTTCTCAATATGTCGAAGAAAAAGGTTGGCCTGCAAAAGAAACTGGAACTGGATTACACTACTACATTTATGAGGATTCTAGTGGTCCAAAACCTGTTGAAGGCAATAAGGTAAAGGTAAATATTACTATATGTTACCTCAATGGAGATACCGCCTATAGCCATGTTCGTTATGGCGCCGAAACCTTCGAAATAGACAGGACTAATAAAGAGTCTGGATTAAATGAAGGAGTGCAATATATGCCGCTTGGAGCTAAGGCTAAACTTGTTATACCAAGTCATTTAGCACACGGGGTAGTGGGTGATCAGGCTAAAATTCCTCCCAGAACTCCTTTGGTATTCGATGTCGAACTTCTGGAAATTTTCTAGTTAAACTCCAAAAACAAAAATGGTTGGCACTTTGTGAATGCTGGGTTCTGGCTGTTTGGACCAAGCTGACACCTTTTGTGTCTTAATCCATTCCGTTTTCTGAGTAAGGTTAGATGCAACACCAAGCTGAAAGTTATTAGGTAAATTATTACACAGCGCTTTAAAAAGCTTTAGGTTACGGTAAGGAGTTTCCATTACAATTTGGGTAACTCCCTGCTGGGCTGCAGCAATACACTGGTCTAACTTTCCTTTTAATTCCTTCTCGTCTACAGGCAAGTAGCCATGAAAAGTAAATTGCTGACCGCCGATTCCTGTAGCTATGAGAGCTAGTAGGATAGAAGAGGGACCTACAAGGGGAACCACTTTAATATTGTTTTGCTGGGCAATACGAACCATATCAGCTCCAGGGTCTGCTATACCAGGACAACCCGCTTCGGAAATTATCCCAAGATTCTTCCCAGATTTTAAAAGCGAAATATATTCGCTGCGTTCAATATCAGAAGTCCGCTTATTTAAATCGTAATAGTCAAAAGACTGAAGTGGTTTTTCTAGATTAATAGATTTTAAGAAAGCTCTGCAAGATTTTGGGTTTTCAGCTAAAAATCCATCTAGCTTGTTGCAAACAATCCTAACCTCAGGATTTATGGTGTTGTCCCTAGCGTCTTCGCCTAAATGACAAGGTACGAGGTATAGGGTTCCTTGTTCCATTAAATGCTTTGTAAGAAGTTCTCGCTTGCTTCATTTAGCATGCGATATACATTTTCGAAACCTTCGTCACCACCATAATATGGATCGGGCACTTCTTTGTTAGAGTAGCTTGGCGCGTAATCCAAGAACAGTTGCACCTTGTTTCTTTCTTCATCAGAGTTTGCCAATCGAACTACATTTTGGTAGTTGGATTGGTCCATAACAAAAATGAAGTCGAATTTATTGAAATCGCTTGTTGTAAACTGTCTCCCCCGTAGGTCAGAAATGTCTATACCATGCTTTTTTGCTACTTCGATAGATCTTATATCGGGTTGTTCGCCAACATGATAGTTGCTAGTACCGCAAGAATCTATTTCTAAGTCTACCCCTTTTTGCTGGGCCATGGACCTCAATATCCCCTCAGCAAGTGGAGAGCGACAAATATTTCCAAGGCAAACAAACAGCACTTTAGTCATTACGCTAGCGTAAGCTTTTTGTCAAGATCTTCGAGGTACTTTCTGAATTGCTTATCCGTTTCAGATAAGTTGTTTACCGTTCTACAGGCGTGAAGTACGGTTGCATGATCTTTTCCTCCACAATGCATCCCAATAGTAGCTAATGAGCTCTTGGTCATTTTTTTAGAGAAGAACATTGCAATTTGTCTAGCCTGTACAACCTCTCTTTTTCTGGTTTTGCTTTTTAACAGCTCTATGGGCATGTCGAAATAATCGCAAACCACTTTTTGGATGTAATCGATAGATACTTCGCGAGCAGTATTTTTCACGAACTTATCTATCATTTGCTTCGCAAGATCTAAGGTAATTGCCTTTTTATTCAGCGAAGACTGAGCGATTAGGGAAATTAGAGCCCCCTCAAGCTCTCTTACATTAGTAGTAATGCTGTAGGCAAGGTATTCAACAACCTCAGATGGAAGCTCAATACCGTCGGCATACATTTTCTTTTTAAGAATGGATATACGAGTATCTAGCCCCGGTGCTTGAAGATCTGCACTTAATCCCCATTTAAAACGAGAAAGCAGTCTTTGCTCCATGCCTTGCATTTCCACTGGTGGCTTGTCTGAGGTCATGATAACCTGCTTACCAGTTTGGTGAAGGTGGTTAAATATGTGGAAAAATACATCCTGAGTTTTTTCCTTACCAGCAAAAAACTGGACATCATCCATAATAAGCACATCTATCATTTGATAGAAATGCGAAAAGTCATTAATGGTATTGCTTTTTACTGCATCAACGAATTGGCTGGCAAAACGATCTGAAGTTACGTATAAGACAGTAAGTTCTGGGTTCTGATTTTTAATTTCAAGACCAATAGCGTTAACCAAGTGCGTTTTACCCAATCCAGATCCACCATAAACTAAAAGAGGGTTAAATGCAGTTCCACCTGGCTTGTTTGCCACAGCAAATCCAGCCGATCTTGCCAAACGGTTACAGTCGCCTTCTACAAAACTGTCGAAAGAGTAGTTTGGGTTAAGATTAGACTCCACGTTGATTTTACGTAGTCCTGGGATTACAAAAGGATTTTTAATGGTAGCCGACCCCATATCTACGGGCATCGACATATCCGGATTCTTTACCGCCTTTTGGTTATTGGTAGGTATATTAACTGTGTAGGGTTTGTCCTCCGAATTCTTATCCATAATAATTGAATATTCTAGTCGCCCGTCTTTCCCAAGCTCCTTTTTAATGACCTTCTTAATTAAATCAATATAATGCTCTTCTAGCCATTCGTAGAAAAAATTAGACGGCACCTGTATAGTAAGGACATTACCCGCCAATTTTAAGGGTTTTATAGGGGCAAACCAGGTTTTAAAACTATGTCCTGAAATGTTGTCCTGGATAATCTGTAGACAGTTATCCCATACTTCTTCGTGTGTGCTTTTGGTGGCGATCATAAAACCTTAAATACTTGTAAATCTTCTAGTTATGGTCAGGTTGGAATCCTGTAGAGAAAATTCGCTGATTTTCCCAATCGGATACGGGACAAATATTCGTTGAAAAAAGAGAAAAAAAAAATGAAAAAGGGGTTGATTTTTAAAAAAGATTTTCCTTGAGGTGAAATCCATGAATTTCGAAAAAGCCCGTAAATATTAGGGATTCCAAAGTTATGAACAAATGATTAACGAAAAGTTGGGGATAAGTAATTCTGAGAAAATGTTTTTTGCCCTATGGTCCAATTTCATCACTGACTATCACGCTGTTAGGAATAGCTATTATTGAAATCCTAAAATATAATATTTGAGTGATTCTTAACCAAAAATTAAGGATTGACGAAGGTCAGTTTAACGTAAAACACAGGTCATATTTCTCTTAACCTACTGTTGTCGAAGCGTTCTAGCCATTCATCGAAAATTTTCCTTTTCGATAGAGGAACTTGTAATTCCAAAACCACTCCTTTTTCCGTGTGTTGCTCGATTAGTTTATCTAGACCTAAATTTTCTTTAAGCTGATAAACTTTAAACGACTCATCGAATGGTGAAAGTATAGTTCGACTCTCAGTCAGCTCTGAAACAATGATATCAGCAGTTTCAAGAGCAATTTGTGCAGAAGTTCGATAAGCTGAGATCAATCCTCCGGTTCCTAACTTGGTTCCTCCAAATATGCGAGTGACGATAATTCCGCTGTTGATAACTTCTTTTGATTGTAACTGACCCAAAATGGGATTTCCCGCTGTTCCGCTTGGCTCCCCGTCGTCATTCGCGCGCTCGTAAATTTCTAATGGGTTAATTCTGTACCCGTAGCAATGATGACCTGCACTTGGGTATTTTTTCCTTTGCTCTTCAATATGCTGCTTTAATTCCTCTTCCGACTCCATTGGAAATACCAATCCATAGAATTTACTTCCCTTTTCCTTGAAAAGAATTTCATGAGCACTTTTAATTGTGTGATACTTTCCGAATTCCATTAAACCAGATTAAGTATTAATACGGCTAATACGGCAAAAACAAGCCCCAACATTTTTACGTAGCTGATCCTTTCCCTAAAGAAAATTAGCCCCAAAAGGGTGGATAGCCCCACTATTCCAACATTATTAACTGGGAAGATTACACTCGCCTCAACTCCTGGACTGGATAAAGACTTTAACAGATAGTATATAGAACCGTAGTTAACTACGCCTAAAACAACTCCAAACCGAAGGGTTTGTCGGTTTATTTTTACCTGCCCCTTGGTTTGGATGGCATGAACGATCAGACCAAAGGCTCCAGCCAAAAAAAACAGACTTGCTACAAAGAAATCACTTGGGTTTCCTGAAAAGTATTTTTCCTCAGTATATTTTAATGCGGTATCGATAACTCCACTCCCTAAAAAGAGAATGATGGGCAACTTCCAATCCGCACCTTTATTTTTTTCTATTCTGTTTTTCTTCCGGTAGGTGAGCAGGAGGACACTTATAATACCTAGAGTGATTCCAATTACCTTCATGGGATACACGCTATCGTTAAATATGAGTATGGCGACCAAAACCGGTATTACAAGTGACATTTTACTAGCGACCGAAGCCGTAGCTAAGCCAAACTTTTGAGTAGTTTTTGCCATCACCATAAATATGGAAATGAAAAGCCCTCCAAGAAATAATGCTACGGGCCACCATTCAAAACTTGGGTTATTAGAAGATTGAAGACCACGGGACAGGGCAACAAATCCAGCCACCAAATAGTTGACAATTAAAACGGGAAACAAAGGAGTGTTTCGCTTTCCCACCAGGCTAAAAACAACATAGATAAGCGAGGAAAATAGTATGCTGAGCGCTAAGTATATCATGAATTGTTTAGGAGTATCTTTAACATGTCCCCGTTGGCAAGGTGCTGTTCTCGGTGGCTAGTTCCACTTAATAAAGGAGCTTTTTTACCTGCAAGGCGCCCACTTCCAATTAGAATCCGGGCTTCATCCCAGGTGTTTTGTTGGATAAAAGCATTTAAAATCTGCAATCCACCTTCGATAATCACACTTTGTATTTGGTTTGCATAACACCAATTTTGAAAACTACTAAGCAAATTATCCTGATAAGAAATGGCCCCTGGAATTTTATTTGCTATTAATTGGTGCGCAAAAATTACGCAGTCATCTTTCTGCCATTCATCCAAATGCTCCTTGTTGGGAAAAGTAGAATTACCAACAAACAGAACTTTTCTTGGAGATTTTCCAGACCATGCTCTAGGGTTTAAGGAAGGCTTGTCGGTATTAAAGGTATTTACCCCTACAGCTATTGCTTGCTCCTCCGTACGCCATTTATGGTTGGTAATTTGGGTTTCTGGCTGGGTAATCCATATTTGCTCCTTGCTATTTTCAGAGCAAAAAACTCCATTCTTAGATTCTGCCCACTTTAATATTAAATAGGGGCGTTTGTTTTTGTGGAAGGTAAAAAAGCGTCGATTCAACCAGTTTCCTTCCTTTGAAAGCACACCTGTAATAACTTCAACTCCGTTTTGTCTTAATTTTTCTACTCCTTTTCCAGCCACTTGCGGATTGGGATCTAAATTGGAAATTACAACCTGCTTTATGCCGTGTTTTAGAATTAAGTCAGCGCAGGGAGGGGTTTTCCCATGATGAAAGCAAGGCTCTAAGTTTACGTACAGTGTGGAATTATTGAGAAGGCTTTTATCCTTAACTGAATTAATGGCGTTTACTTCTGCGTGCGGTCCCCCAAACACACGGTGATATCCTTCTCCAATAATCTTGTTTTCGTGAACAATTACAGATCCAACCATTGGGTTTGGGGCGACATTTCCCAATCCGTTTTCTGCAATTTTTAAACAACGTCTTATGAAGAATTCGTGCATCGGCATGCCGCGAAAATAACTTAATTTGCCACCAAAAAATAAGCTTTATCTCGCCAAAAAACCTAGCCGACTATAAGTATCTATTTCAACGGGAATTAGATGAGCTATATCCTAAAAGTGAAATTCTTTCGCTCTACAAAATCGCTGTAGCTGAGATTATGGATATCCCTTTTAATCGGGTTGCAATCGAACAACATAGGGAGCCCAATTCATATCAACACAAAAAAATAGAAGGGGTTTTATTACAGTTAAAGCAACAGAAACCTATTCAATACATATTAGATAAGGCGTATTTTTTGGATTTACCCTTGTTGTTAAATGAAAAGGTGCTGATTCCCCGACCCGAAACAGAGGAGTTAGTTTTAAAAGTGATAGAATCATTGGGATATGATTTTTCTGGTAGCATAATAGATGTGGGTACAGGGTCGGGTTGTATTGCACTTGCGCTCAAGAAATTTATGCCTGGTGCAAAAATTACTGGCGTGGATAAAAGTGCCGAGGCGATAGAAGTAGCCAAGAAAAATGGGATTGAAAACAATATTGATGTTCAGTTCTTATCCCTTCCCGTTGAGGAAGTCGATTTGAATGCTTTTGATATTATAGTTTCTAACCCGCCCTACATAGGTTGGGATGAGCAAAATGAAATGGGGGACAATGTGTTAAAATACGAGCCCGGGATGGCGCTATTTTCTGATGATCCTAACTACTTTTATAAATACATAGCCAAGCAAATAAACCCCTTGAAAAAAGGTAAATGCCTTTTTTATGAGTTGAACCCTAAATACGCAGAAGAGGTTAAGGAGTTTGTAAGCACGTGCGGATTTAAGGATGTTGAAATCGAGTTGGATTTATCAGGTAAGAAAAGGATGTTAATCGCAGGGAATTAAACATGGAAGAAGTTGAGAGATTAAAGGAGTTAACGAAAAGTCTCCATTGGCACAACTACCTTTACTATGTAAAGAATAAGCCGGAAATAAGTGATTATGACTTCGATATTTTATTGAAAGAGTTAGAATCATTAGAGGCGAAATACCCTCAATACGCATCTAAAAATTCTCCAACAAAAAGGGTGGGAGGAGACATTACCAGGAAATTTGAGGTGGTTAACCACAACTACCCAATGTTATCACTGGCTAACACTTATTCCAAAGATGAATTGGAGGCCTTTATTGAGCGCTGCGAGAAGGGATTAGGAAAATCTCCAGAATATATATGTGAGTTAAAATACGATGGGGTAGCCATTTCATTGAGATATAAGAATGGCGAGTTAGAAAAAGCAATTACCCGTGGCGACGGGACAAAAGGTGAAGATATTACCAACAACGTCAAAACGGTTAGAGCTATACCTCTGAGCATCTCAGGTGATTATCCAGATGAATTTGAAGTGCGAGGCGAAATCTTCATGCCACTAGATGCCTTTCAGCGATTAAATGAAAGCAGATTGGAGGCAGGAGAGGACACCTTTGCAAATCCAAGGAATACCTGTGCAGGAACTCTTAAAATGCAGGATTCCAAGATAGTTGCGGAACGTGAGTTGGATAGTTATGTGTATGGATTTCTAAGCGACAAGCAGGGGTTTATTGCCACACAGTTCGAAGCATATGAAAAGCTGAACAATTGGGGCTTTAAAGTCCCACAAAAGCATGACAATAAAGTTCTCGTAACCGATAAACCCCAGGAGATATTCGATTTTATTAATTATTGGGATAAAAATCGTGGGCAACTCCCGTTTGAAATTGACGGGATCGTAATTAAAGTAAATCGTTTTTCGGATCAAGAAGAATTGGGTTACACCAGCAAAACCCCAAAATGGGCTGTGGCATTCAAGTATAAGGCGGAAGAAATTTCTACCGAATTGTTGGATGTCATCTACCAGGTTGGAAGAACTGGGGCTATTACGCCGGTGGCTATTTTAGATCCAGTTTCTTTGTCGGGCACTACGGTAAAAAGAGCTTCGCTGCATAATGCCGACCAGATAGAAAAACTAGACCTTCACAAAGGCGATTATGTATTCGTTGAAAAAGGCGGGGAGATAATTCCTAAAGTCACCAAAGTTGATATAGAAAAACGAAAGGGGAGAAACCTAGAAAAAATCAACTTCATTTCACAATGTCCAGCCTGCAATGCTGAATTAAAAAGGGTAGAAGGAGAGGCTCAACATTTTTGCGATAACAGCCTTAATTGTTCTCCTCAAGTGGCTGGAAAGCTCATTCATTTTATTTCCAGAAAAGCAATGGACGTTGAAGGAATCGGCGCTGAATCAATTGAGCAGTTTATTCATGCCGGGTTGATAAAACTCCCTAGTGATTTGTATACGCTAGAATTCAGCGATTTAATAAAATTAGAGCGTTGGGGTGAAAAATCGGTTGAAAATGCGCTAGAAGGCATTGAGAAATCCAAAGAAATTCCATTCCAAAGAGTTGTTTTTGCTTTGGGAATAAGGTTTGTGGGAGAGACGGTTGCCAAGCGATTAGTGAAACATTTTGGAGATATAGATAACTTAATTTCAGCTTCTCGAGAAACCCTTGAAGCCGTGCCAGACATAGGCCCTAGAATTGCTGAAAGCCTCCGAAATTACTTTGATAATCCCCTGCATATTGAAGAAATCAATCGTTTGCGTAGCTTTGGCCTGAAATTTCAGGTTGAAGAGAGCGAAAAGAAATTGGAAAACGCCGTTTTCGAAGGATTAAATATGGTGGTTTCCGGAACCTTTACCTCATTCGATAGAAATGAATTAAAAGCGCTAATTGAAAGGCACGGTGGCGTAATTAAAAGCGGTGTCACTTCTAAGGTGAATGTTTTGGTTGCTGGTGAAAATATGGGGCCATCGAAAAGACAAAAAGCCGAAGGATTGGGAGTTGAAATTTGGACTGAACAGCAGTTTCTAGAAAGATTGGATAGGCGTGATTAAATGGTTTAAAAGAAAAGTTGGGTTTTACCGTATGGCTAAAACCCTTCAGAATGAAAATAGAGAGGTTGAAGCAATAAATATTAACCAAGCACGAAAGCTTGGTTTATTGTTCGATGCAACCCATGCTGAACAGCTTGAGCAGGCCCGTCAGTTAAAAAATGAGTTTAAATCCAAGTATCCAAATTTGGAGTTTATCGCCCTCGGATGGTATCAAAAGGAAATTCCGAAAACCGTTGAAAAAGAAGCTGGCTTTTCATTTTTCAATAAATCGGATTACAGTTTTTTCTATAAACCGAAAGAGTCAAGTAAATCCATTAAGAATTTTCTAACGAATAAATACGATATCGTCCTCGATCTTACGATGGATTTTAATTTTCCAATCAAACGGATTATTGTCGAGACCGACGCGAAATTGCGAGTTGGGGTTTTCTCCAAATACAACGAACCCTTTTTCGACTTATTTATAAACACAAGAAAAAACGTAAAAGAATTCGCTCAGCAAGCAATCTATTACCTGGGCGTGCTTAATAAATAACACAATGGACGGAAGTATTTTTAAAGGCCTTGGGGTTGCAATGGTTACCCCTTTTAAAGCGGATGGAAGTGTAGATTTTGAAGGGCTTAAAAATTTAACTTCACACCTGGTAGATGCACATACCGAATACCTTGTGGTAATGGGTACTACCGGTGAATCTGCAACACTCACCAAAGAAGAAAAACTCGAAGTACTCGAGACGGTAAAATCGGTAGCTAAAGGCAAATCGAAGATTGTTTGGGGTTGTGGAGGTAATAATACCGCCGTGGTGGCAAAAGAAATTGCTGGGGTTGAAAAATTAGGAGTAGACGGAATTTTATCTGTTTCTCCAGCCTACAATAAACCTACGCAGGAGGGTATTTACATGCATTACGCAACCCTTGCGAAAGCTACCAGCTTACCTATTATCCTTTATAATGTACCAGGAAGAACGGCGAGCAACATGTTGGCCGAAACTACTTTAAAACTTGCTATTGACTTTAGTAACATTGTGGCAATTAAGGAAGCTAGCGGTAACCTGGAGCAAATAGGGGATATCATAAAAGCAAAACCCGACCATTTTGAAGTGATTTCTGGAGATGATGGGTTAAGCCTGCCTATTCTTGCAATGGGAGGAATTGGAGTTATTTCTGTAGTAGGAAATGCTTTTCCTACAGAGTTCAGAGAAATGATTCATGCTACAATAAATTCTGATCTTGAATTAGCTAGAGAGCGTCACTACCAATTACACAATATGATGCAGCTTTTATTTAAGGAAGGAAATCCAGGTGGAATAAAAGAAGCATTAAGGCTTAAAGGAATTTGCGAAAACTACGTAAGACTTCCTTTGGTGCCGGTATCTAAATCACTATCTGATAAGATTAGAGAAAATATTTTAAGTGAAGCGCTTTAGATATTTGTAAATCAAAATATTATAAGTACTTAAGACCGCCAATTGGCGGTTTTTTTTATGCTACTTATGATGTGAAATAAAAAAGGGATAACCATTATGGTCATCCCTTTTAAACTTACTACTAGCCTGCAAATTATGCCCAGCTAACAATTTTATCAGAGTGGTATTCTCCAGCTTGTAATTTCTTCTGAACCTTTTTAAAAGTTTCGATGGTGTACTCTACATCCTCTAAAGTATGTACAGCAGTTGGAATTAATCTTAGTAAGATAACATCCTTAGGAACTACTGGATAAACCACAATTGAACAGAAAATATTATAGTTTTCTCTTAGGTCTAATGTGATGTTTGTCGCTTCTCCAAGAGTACCTTTAAGGTATACCGGAGTTACAGCAGAGTCGGTAACACCTAAATCAAATCCAGCCTCTCTAAGACCCGACTGAAGTGCGTTAGCGATTTCCCAAAGCTTGTCTTTAAATTCAGGAGAAGACTTAATCATCTCTAAACGCTTGCGAGCTCCAATAACCAATGGCATTGGTAAAGACTTTGCAAAGGTTTGAGACCTCATGTTATATCTCAGGAACTCAATTACATGTTCGTCGGCAGAAACAAACGCTCCGATAGAAGCCATTGCCTTTGCAAAAGTTCCAAAGTATACATCGATTTCATCTTGAACTCCTTGGGCAAAACCTGCACCTCTACCATTTTCACCTACCGTTCCAAATCCGTGTGCATCATCAACGAAAAGTCTAAAACCGTATTCCTTTTTATAGGCTACTATTTCTTTCAATTTCCCTTGATCTCCAGCCATACCGAAAACACCTTCTGTAAGAACTAGAATTCCTCCATCGGTTTTGTCAACGATTTTCTTGGCGCGCTTTAATTGCTTTTCAAAGCTTTCCATGTCGTTATGTTGGAAAACAAAGCGATTTCCAAGGTGCATTCTAACACCATCTAACATACATGCATGACACTCTGAGTCGTATACAATTACGTCATTACGATCTACCAAAGCATCGATAGCAGACATACATCCCTGATAACCGTAGTTAAGTAGGAAAGTATCCTCCTTGCCAACAAACTTAGATAACTCCTCTTCTAAAGCTTCGTGCTGAGCGGTCTGACCACTCATCATTCTAGCCCCCATCGGGTAAGCTAATCCCCACTCACGAGTTGCCTCTTCGTCTACCTTTCTTATTTCCGGATGGTTCCCTAAACCTAAATAATTGTTTACTGACCATACCAATACTTCTTTTCCTCTAAAGAACATCTTGTTGGAAATAGGTCCTTCTAACTTTGGAAAAGTAAAGTAACCGTGTGATTCCTTTGAATGCTGACCCAATGGTCCGCGATTGTTCTTGATACGTTCGAAAATGTCCAAACCTTATAGTTTTTAAAACAGACTGCAAATTTAACTAATAATGAATCGCGCTCAAAATGAACCGCAAAATTCACCGTTAATCCTTCTACATTATTCTATATTTGCACCCGATTTATGAAGCGAATTCTATTTTTCCTAATCACTGCAATCACTTTGTCCTCTTGTAGTGAGTACATGAAATTGCTAAAAAGTTCTGACGCTGAACTTAAATTTAATAAGGCAAAAGAATTTTACGAGGAGGGGAGTTATGATAAGGCAATTCCGCTATGTGAAGACGTAATTGGAGCCTTTAGAGGCACAAAAAGGCACGAAGAGGTTTATTTTATTTACGCGTCGAGTTATTATGAGCTGGGGGATTATTTTTTCGCTGAAAATTATTACCGCCAGTTTGTTAAAACATTTCCCCGCTCTAAGTATGCCGAAGAATGTGCATTTAAAGCGGCACTTTGCTCGTATCAGCTTTCCCCGAAATATAGTCTAGACCAGTCATACACTTTTAAAGCGATCGATAACTTGCAGCTTTTTATTGAAGCATATCCAGAGTCTTCTAAGCGAGATACTTGTAACAAGCTAATGACCCAGTTAAACCAAAAACTGGAGCTAAAATCATACGAAAACAGTAAGCTTTACTTTAAAACCTTGCATTACGAGTCGGCTGTAATTTCTTTAAATAATACCTTAAAGGATTTCCCGAACTCCGCTTATGAGGAAGATATTCGATTTTTAATACTGAAATCTAGCTACGAACTGGCGATTAACAGTGTGGTAAAAAAGAAAAAAGAGCGTTTAGAAGCTACCGTTGAGGCGTATCAAAAATATATTGATAAATTTGCCGACTCGAATAGAGCCGGTCAAGCCGAAAATCTATACGAAAACACGATTAAAGAACTAGAACGATTATAACATGGCTGTTGATTTTAAAAATTCTAATGCAGAAAGAACAACTGTAACAAGAAACCTTGTAGATCTTGAAGATAAAACTGGAAACATCTACGAGTCAATTGTTGTGGTTAGTAAAAGAGCCAATCAATTAAGTAAAATCCTTAAGGAGGAGCTTACTTCTAAGCTTTCTGAGTTTGCAACTACTTCTGATAACCTAGAAGAGGTTTTTGAGAACAGAGAGCAAATTGAAATTTCTAGATTTTACGAAAAACTTCCTAAGCCTCATTCAATTGCATTTGAAGAAATGCTTGAAGGGAATACTTATTTCAGAAAGGTAGAAGAAGAAGAGGAAAAGCCGAGTATAGAGCTTTAATCTGCCTTTTTATTCTCAATTTCGAAACCCCGTTATGGGGTTTTTTTATTTTTAGTGCCTATGGATTTTCGTGGTAAGAAAATATTGTTGGGAATTACAGGAGGAATTGCAGCCTATAAAATTCCTCTTCTAATACGGCTGCTCTTAAAAGAAGGGGCTGAAGTAAAAGTTGTTATTACCAAGTCAGCTGAAGACTTCGTTACCCTTAAAACATTATCGGTTCTGACAAAGGGGGAGGTTTACAAAGATTTTTACGACAGTAACAATTCCTGGAATAACCATGTAGAGTTGGGGCTCTGGGCGGATGTTTTCTTAATTGCTCCGTGTACGGCCAATACTTTGGCTAAAATGGCACAGGGAATATGCGATAATCTATTGCTAGCCACCTATTTATCTATGCGAGGGAAAGTTATGGTAGCTCCTGCTATGGATTTAGACATGTGGGAACATCCTAGTACTCAAAACAATCTAAAAACACTTAAATCATACGGAGTTGAACTAATAGACCCGGCTTCTGGCGCACTTGCTAGTGGATTAAATGGTAAGGGGAGATTGCCAGAACCAGAAAGTCTTTTAAAGCAATTAGCTGAGTTGTTTTCAACGGATAAACCTTGGTCCGATAAAAAAATACTGATCACCGCGGGACCAACTTATGAGGACATCGATCCTGTTAGGTTTATTGGAAATCATTCAACAGGGAAAATGGGTTACGCGCTGGCTGAAAATTTCGCTAAAAATGGGGCCGAGGTTACTTTGGTTTCTGGTCCTACTCACTTGGAAGTGAAACACCCAAGAATAAACTGCATATCAGTACGGTCTGCTACACAAATGCTAGAAGAATCAAAAAAACATTTTTCAGACTGCCATGTAGCTATTTTCTGTGCTGCCGTTTCCGATTATAAAACGGCTCAAACAGCAACGGATAAAATAAAGCGCGAAAAACAGGGTGAAATGACACTTGCCTTGGTTCAAAATCCGGATATCGCTAGAACGCTTAGCGAAGGAAAAAAAGACCAAATTTGCGTTGGGTTTGCTTTAGAAACGAGTGCAGAGGTGGAAAATGCCAAAGGCAAGTTAAAGCGTAAAAACCTCGACGCCATTGTATTAAACAAACAAGATGTAAATGCTGGCACTGGGTTTGGCAGCAATACAAACAAAATATTTATGTTTAGCTCGGATAATAGAGTTTTCGAATCCGAGTTAAAGAGCAAAGATCTTATTGCGAATGACATTCAAACTACCCTTAAAGACTGGTTTTTTACTTAGCATTCTCGCATTTACATTGTTTTTACCCCACATTGCGTGGGGACAAGAATTAAATGCCACCGTGCAAGTTACCTACGAAAGAGTAAAAGCCCAGGCTACGAACCCCAGAATTTTTGAAACATTAGAGCGTACTGCTCAGGAGTTTTTAAACAATACCAAATGGGGAGGAGACGATTTTCAACTAGAAGAAAGGATTCAATGCTCTTTCCTTTTTACCATTGATAAAATATCAGGAAACACATACGAAGGAAGTATACAGGTAACCTCAAGTCGTCCGGTATTTAATTCCAACTACAGTACTACCTTGTTAAATCATAAGGATAACGACTTTACTTTTTCCTACACGGAAAATGCGCCAATTATATTTACCCCTAACCAATTTAAAGACAACTTATCCTCCGTACTGGCCTATTATGCCTACTTGGTGCTTGCCATGGACTACGATAGTTTTAGTCGTGAGGGTGGAAAAGCCTATTTTACTTTGGCCCAGAGGGTGGTAGCCAATGCTCAAAATGCAGGATTCGATGGCTGGAGAAGTTCCGAAGGAGTTAGAAACAGATTTTGGATAGTAGACAACGCCCTCCAAGAAGCATTTAAACCTATTAGAGACTGTGTGTATGAGTACCACAGACAAGGGTTGGATCAAATGTATTCTAACACAGAGGATGCGCGAAAAACAATAATCGAAGCGTTAAAGAAATTAGAACGGGTGCATGCGGTAAAACCCCTAAGCATAAACATGCAAATCTTTTTTAATGCCAAAAGTCAGGAGATCATTAATATTTTTGATGCCTCCCCAGCGCAAGAAAAAGAATCACTTTTATCTCTGCTGGGCAAATTGGATCCATCCAACCTAAGCAAATACCAAAAACTGGTTGATTAATGCTCAAGCATCTTCACATTAAAAACTTCGCTTTAATCGAGGAAGCGAAATTAGATTTTAAGAAGGGGTTAACTGTTATTACCGGTGAAACAGGTGCTGGAAAATCGATTATGCTAGCGGCTCTTGGACTTATTACCGGGAATAGAGCCGACCTTTTAGCCATTGGGAATAAGGAGGAAAAATGTACTGTAGAGGCTCATTTTATGCTATCTAAAGAGCATAAATCCATATTTGATGAGGAAGATTTAGATTTTGAGGTAGATAGTATTATCCGCAGAGAGTTACTTCCTTCTGGAAAGAGCAGGGCCTTTATCAATGATACCCCCGTTCAATTAAAAGTACTTAAAGAAATTACTGCCCATTTGGTAGATATTCACAGCCAGCAAGACAACCAGTTGCTGCTTGATCCAGCGTATCGAATAATGCTGCTGGACCAGCTTTCTGAAAACGGATTAATCAAGCAGGATTACCAGGCTATCTATGCGGAATACAAAGAGAAATTATCTCTTTTAAAGAGTAAAAAATCCAAGGCAAATCAATTAAAGGAGGCTTTAGATTTTAAACAGTTCCAATTAAATGAGTTGCAGTCGGCAAATCTTGATAATCCCTCGGAGCTTGAGGAATTGGAGGAGCGCCAGCAGTTATTCGAAAAATCAGAGGAAGTAAACGGGACCTGTAAGGAGATTTTAGGGTTAAATGAGGAACCTGCCGATGTTATTGCCCTGATATCGGGTATAGCAAATAAGCTGTCTAAGCTGTCGGAATCTATAGGCTCTTTTGAAGAAATGGCCGAACAGGCCATAGACGTAGAGGAGAAGCTAAGGGATTTAACCTTTCAGGCTTCTAAAATTCTCGATAGCTCAGATTTTGATGAAGCTGAATTAAAAGCAAATACAGAGCGTTTAGATGTTTTAAATGAACTGATTAGCAAATATCGGGTGGCTTCATTGGAGGAGTTAATCATCAAGAAGCAAGAACTAGCATCCGAAGTTGCGGATACAGAAAATATAGATGAGGATATAGAGCAGTTGGAAAAAGAAGTGAAGGATTGTTCTCAAAAACTACTCGCTTCAGCTAAGGAGCTCAGGTCTGAAAGAAAAAAGGCAGCTCAAAAGCTAGAAAAAGAAATATTGGCGGCACTACCTTTCCTTAATATTTCGTCAGCTCAATTAAATTTCACTTTTTCAGATCTTCCGCAACCAGACGAAAGCGGAATGGATGAAGTGGAGATTATGGCGAGTTTAAACCCCGGTTCTCCTGTGGCGCCATTAATTCGAATCGCGAGCGGGGGAGAATTATCGCGAATTATGCTTGCTCTTAAGTTTGCCATTGGGAAAAAGCTAAACCTTCCCACCATGATTTTCGATGAAATAGATACGGGATTAGGTGGAGAGACCGCAAGTAAAATGGGACAGTTGTTAAAGGAAATGGCTCATTCTACCCAGTTAATTTCAATTACTCATTTGGCGCAAATTGCCGCGAAAGGCGCCCATCATTTAAGGGTTGTAAAGGAGTCTGACCAACAGGTCACGCAGACGATAATAGAGGAGTTACCCGCTTCCGAAAGGTTAAACGAAGTAGCTCGAATGATTAGTGGAGAACATATTACGCCAGAAGCTTTAGCAAATGCTAAAGTGCTACTGAATTAAAAAAATATATTTGCCCAATAAATAACGCAGTTATGACAAAGTTACTGGAAGGAAAAAGAGGGATAATCTTTGGAGCCCTTAACGATAAATCTATTGCTTGGAAAGTTGCCGAAAAGGCAGCAGAACAAGGCGCAAAGTTTACGCTTACCAATGCGCCAATCGCCCTAAGAATGGGTGAGATTAATGCACTGGCAGAAAAAACTGGATCAGCAGTAATTACAGCCGATGCAACGGACATGAACGACCTAAAGGCCTTGTTCGAGAAAAGTCAAGAAGAACTAGGAGGGAAGCTAGATTTTGTTCTGCATTCGATTGGAATGTCTCCTAACGTGAGAAAAGGGAAACACTACACTGGATTGGATCATAACTTTTATGCTAAGACGCTGGATGTTTCTGCAGCTTCTTTTCACAAAGTATTGCAAACTGCCTATGAAATGGACGCTATCAATGAATGGGGGTCTGTTCTTGGCTTGACATACATCGCAGCGCAGCGTGTATTCCCAGACTATAATGATATGGCAGACGCTAAAGCGCTTTTAGAATCTATTGCTAGGAGTTTTGGTTACCACTATGGAGTGAAACGCAAAGTTAGAGTAAACACCATTTCTCAAAGTCCAACACCAACTACAGCAGGTACGGGTGTTAAAGGATTCGACAGCTTCATTAATTACGCAGATAGTATGTCTCCACTTGGAAATGCCGATGCTTCAGCATGTGCTGACTATTGTATCTCAATGTTTTCAGATTTAACTCGTTTTGTAACCATGCAGAACTTATTCCACGACGGAGGATTCTCCTTTACTGGTGTAAGCGAAAAGGTTATGGAAAAATTCTAGATTTTAATAACAACTTAATTTGAAAAGAGCCGTCCGACCAAAGACGGCTTTTTTGCGTTAATTTTAGCGCCTATAACCTCTTTACGCATATGCGATTAGTACTGAAAATCTTTTTTGCACTTATTGTTTGTCTGCAAGCACCCCAAATAAAAGCTCAAAACCTTACTGGGACAGATTTCTGGTTTATGATGCCAGAAAATGGTGGTTTTACAGGCTTTGGAAATGGCGGTGTAAATGAAATCTTTATTGTATCTCAATACTGCATAGATTCTGCCTACATCGACATTTTTGCATACGATCAACGCATTTATTTTTCAGTAGAACCGGGTAATTTTAACCGAGTTGAAATCCAACCCAGCAGGTTTGGCGTAACTTCCTATCCTCGTGTTGGGGATAACTCCGAATTAAATACCACGGTTAGAAAAGGGGTGCACATTAGCTCACCCTTACCCATATCTGTTTATTTCTCAAGTTCCGACCAGGCATCTTCGGACGGTGAATCAATTATTCCATTATCAAAGCTAGGAACGGATTACGTTATTTCATTTAGAAACTCAGGATCACCTTCGGGAGGATGTAGAACCCCTACAAATACTTATGGGCATGTTTTAGGAATAGAGGATAATACGGATGTTACCATCAACACTTGGGATGTTTTTGGTCCCGTTACTTATTCGGTACAGCTAGATGCGGGAGAAATCTATTCCTGGCGTACCAATAATGAATGTGGAGACGACTATCCAAACCCCATCCGCTGTAGGGGGTTAAGTGGAACCCGAGTTACGGCTAATAAAAAGGTCGCCACCTATGGATCCAATCCCTGTGGGGTAGTCGGTACCGGTGGAAATTGCGATGTTATGTTTGCCTCCTTTTTGCCGATCACGGAGCAAACCGATAAATATGTAGTAGTGCAAACCCAACAGCGGGGACCTAAAGTAGCCAACTCCACCATAGGTGGGCAATCCTGTAGTAATAACGGTTTATTAGGGTCGGGAGATTATGTAGAAATTACCGGTAGGATAGGAGAGCAGGTTCAAATTACGTCTCGTTTAGGGGTGGAAATAGTAAATATCCCTCCTCCCGCTGGAACCACTTCCAACTATGGATACGGCTCCATTATTAAAGAAATTCCAGAAGCGCTACCAGGCGATATAGGCGAGGCTAATATGCTTATTGAAGGGGAAGGTCCTCTCCAAGTTGTGCAGTACAATAAGGGTAGACATGCCGATGATACGGATATCGATCAGTTAGACCCTGCCGATCCCGAAGCATTATTAGTGTTACCGCCAAGCTTGTGGGAGAGCTCCTATTTCTTTTATCCTATTCGAACCCCAAATGCAGAAACTCAAGAGTTAGTTGTCGTGGTAGAGGATATCGGGAATCCATCTCCTATTACATCCATTGAGGTTAATGATCAGAATATTGGTGCAACGGGATGGACAACAGTTCCGAACACTTTGTTCAAGTTTAAGCGCGTTTCTTTTCCCACTTTCGAGGCATCGAAGGTGGTATCTACAACAGGAGCTAAATTCGGTTTGTATTTCTTTGCAAGGGGGACCAGGGAAACAGCCTTTTTCTCGGGTGGATATGGCCCTATTCAAGATTTAAATCTTTGTGACCAATGCGGTGAAATTGATATCACCATTAATGGCTCAACCTGTTTTGGATCCGAAATTTCTTTTGAACCAAGGATCTACTCCTTTACAAGACCATCCAACCTTAATTTTCTGTGGAATTTTGGGGACGGAACCACAAGTATTGATGAATTTCCGAGCAAAACCTACGACAATACGGGCGTTTACGAAGTTACCTTGCAAGTTTCAGGTACTGGTGGATGCCTACTTGAAACCAAAAAAACGGTATATGTAAATGAGGTTGAGTTAACTCCAGAAGCCAATCCCGATACAATTTGCCTTGGTGAAACTTCTACTTTAAATCCCAATTTCCAATTAATTCCTGGGGGTAAACAAATTGTTCAGTATAGAAATATTGAAACTGATACATTATTAATTCCAGATGCAGGTGTTTCAACCTTTTGGGATGGTTCTGCTGGCGGATTTAACACCTACCTAGAATCTGAGGTTAACGTAGATGGTATTTATCTTACCCCTGCTAGAATCGATTCGGTATGTATCAATTTAGATCATGAGTTAATAACCGACATTAACTTATTCTTGGTTTCTCCATCGGGCATTTTATACGAATTGCTTACTTCGCCTCAATCAGATGGTAGAACAAACCTGAGAAAGACCTGCTTTACGAACTCGGCTTCGGTAAACATTGTAAATGCTTTACCTCCTTATACTGGGAGTTACAGACCAGAGGGAGGGAGTTTCCCTCTCGGAGGTGTTGGAGCTGCCGTTGCTGGAACTTGGAAATTAAGGGTGGGAGATGAGAGAATCAATTTCAGAGGACGCCTGGTGGATTGGTCCATTTATGTTTCTGCAGATATCGGTGTTCAAAGTTTCGACTGGAATCCAAAGGATGTATCAAACCTAAATCCAGAGTCTGGTTCTGTACAAATTAACCCGCAAGAAGTAGGTGACTACAATTATAAAATTGCGGTTACCGATTTCTCAGGATGTATGGATCTTGATTCGGTTGATGTTAACGTGCAACGACTTCCGGTTACTCTCTCTCACCAAGATACCCTGCTTTGTAACATCTACGAAGACTTCGATTTAAATCAACTCATTACCGATTCGCTGAAGCTTACTAATGGCGTTTGGACCATCCTCAACGGTAACCCCGCTAATCTCTCGGGCTCTCTTTTCGATAACCGCGGGATTCCTGCCGGTGATTACCAGTTTCTATACACCCAAGATATTTTCTGTGGAAAAGACTCCGCTCTGGTGAATGTTACCGTGACCGAACTTCCATTTTTAGGTCAAAATGCCATTGACACGCTCTGCGATACCGAAAATCCTCTGGATCTATTCCCATACTTAGGAAATGATGTTACTTCAGGTGGATTCTGGACCAACTACGACGGAGTACCAGAAGCAGCTTTTGCCGGCAATACCGGAATCGTTGATCCTAGAAAAGTGAGCGAAGGCAATTACTTTTTCTACTACAAAGTTCCCGTTGCAGGCTGTCCAGCCGACTCCTCCAATGTCAACCTTCAAATCAACCACCAACCCGATGCAGGTTCTAACGGAGATACCATCATTTGTGAATCGGGGATTCCCCTTACCCTGCTCACGGTACTTAACGACAACCCAGAATCGGCTGGTACCTGGACCGATTTAGATAACTCAGGTGGATTAGATGGACAGTTGTTCCGTGGAATTGACACGCCCAACAATCCTAACGAACAGACTTTTACTTTCGACTATACCATAAAAGGTAAAAAAGCTTGTATCGATTCTTCGGCATTGGCTACCGTTCGTGTTATTGCCGCTCCAGAGCTTACCTTTGCTGCAGATTTTCCCATTCTTTGTAAAGATTCTGCTGTTACCATTACCGCTACTATGGTTGGAAACGGTCCTTTTGATCTTGAAATCTCCGATGGCAACGGAAATACCTATCCTGCGCTTAACGAGCTACCGGTAATTAACT
>NZ_VORB01000009.1 GCF_007995015.1 Luteibaculum oceani | reverse complement strand
TTTAATGCCAAAATCAAGGCCTTTAGAGCTCAATTTAGAGGGGTTAGAAAAATCGAATTCTTCCTTTTTAGATTAACCCAGATTTATGCTTAAAAATCTTCAAGTCCACAGATTTATGACTTGATCCAAAATGCTCAAGCAAGCTTGGCATTTTCTTAGAAAGCAAAAAGCCCGTAAAACAATCGTTTTACGGGCTTTTTCTGGCGGAGAGTGAGGGATTCGAACCCCCGGAGGTGTTACCCTCAATGGTTTTCAAGACCACCGCAATCGACCACTCTGCCAACTCTCCGGGGCAAAAGTAGTACTTTTTATTATTCTACAAACTAAAAAACCAATTTCTCTACATTTTTCTCTTAAACGCTATAGTCTTTATCCTTACCTTTACTGGTTGCAACAAAGAAATCATGCGACTTTTTTACCTGGTCACCTTATTAATAATCAGTACTTTAACTTGCTCAGCTCAGCCCCTCGCCTACTATATGAGCGCCCGGTACACTTCACCTAATGGTCAACCTTATTTAGATTTGATCTTTAATATAGACGGACATTCTCTTACTCCACTTCCTTCATCCACAGACTCTACCAAGCAATTTTTAGCGGGGATTTCGGTAAAAATTAAAGACGAACAGGATTCCATTGTAAGCTCATCTATTTCTAAAGTATTATCCCCAAGCTATAGCAATAATGTTCCTGAGAAATTTTTCATGGACCTTATTCGTCTTAATGCAACTTCTGGTATAAATAGCATAGAAATAAGCCTCCTCGATCTGGGATTGGATAGCATGCCGAAAGAAACATCTTTTACGGAAAAGGTGCATATCAAGGCTCCGGGGAACTACGCGGCTTTCTTATCCGATCTCTTATTTATTTCAGAAATAGGAAACCCCATTCCTGGAAGCCCCTTCAATAGAAACGATAGATTGATGCTTCCCTACCTCAATGATTTTTTCCCAACTGAAATGGATAAAATCATTTTCTACACCGAAATCTACAACAGTAAAATGCAGTTTCCGGGCGGGCAATTCGCCTATAGCTACCAAATTGTTCACCCAGAGACTCATGAGGTTTTATTTAATCTGCAAAAAATTAAGCGTGCCCAAGCCAGCGAAGTTGTTCCCGTCGTTGGCTCTTTTAATTTAACCGACGTTCCAAATGGAAAATATCTGCTACAATTTGAAGTAAGAAATACGCTCAATGAAGTGATTGTTTCTCAGCAAAAATCTTTTTTCAGGGAAAACAGTTTGTACCAACCTTCCCTTATTGAAATAGAAGACATTGCCCTTGCCAATTCCTTTATTGGAAAAGTGGAAAATGACAGCTTGCTAAACGATTATATCGCGAGCTGCTACCCTATTGCAGGACAAAACGAAAAACACATCATTATCGATCCTGCAAAAATGCTTCCAGACACCAAACAAAAGCAACGTTTTTTCCTTCAGTTTTGGATGAATCGAAATCAAACCCAACCTAGTATAGCTTGGTACGAGTACAAAAAAGAAGTGGATGCCGTGCAAGAAATGTTTGGAAACAGTATTCGAAGAGGATATGAAACCGACAGAGGTAGAGTTTACTTGCAATACGGAAAACCCTCTTCCAGAATAGAACGACCATCGGATCCAACAGCCTATCCGTATGAAATTTGGCAGTACGATAACATAGCTCAGTTCAATAACATCCGCTTTGTATTCTACAATCCAAGTGTAGCCATAAATGAGTACCGATTACTACACAGCGATATGCGAGGAGAGTTTAGAAACCCCAATTGGGAAATGGAGCTTCAGAAAAGAACTACTCCAACCAACTCTGCAATTCCAGTGAATCCGAGAGGAAATTTCGGAATTAATGCCCGCGACCTATACAATAACCCCCGATAAGCTTATATTTTAGCGAAAACTTTAGCCTTGAAGTACAATTCAGCAGCAGTTATTCTTAATTACAATGGGGTACACTTTTTGGAAAAGTTCCTTCCCAATGTTTTGGAAAATACCAGCGAAAAAACCGAAGTTGTTGTTGTAGATAACGCATCTACAGACAACTCCGTTAAATTCCTTCAAGAGCATTATCCGTCTCTACGCCTGATTGTTCTTCCAAAAAATTACGGCTATGCTGGCGGATATAATTACGGTCTTGCAACGCTAGGATATGAGTTTTTCATCCTCCTCAACAGCGACATAGAAGTCACCAAAAATTGGGACATCCCCTTAATAAATCGCTTAGAATCGGAGCACCATATCACCGCTTGTCAGCCCAAAATTTTAGCCTACGACAACAAGTCGTATTTTGAGTACGCTGGAGGCTCTGGTGGCTTTATAGATAGGGAGTATTTTCCATTTTGCCGAGGAAGGATTTTTGGTGAATTAGAACAAGATTTGGGGCAGTACGACAACGCAAGGGAAGTGTTTTGGGCTAGCGGAGCATGTTTTGCGATAAAAAGCTGGGCTTTCCATAAAGCAAAAGGATTTGATGAAGATTTCTTTGCACACATGGAGGAAATAGATCTTTGCCATCGGCTTAAAAATATGGGCCACAAAATTTATGTGGAACCAAAATCGGTAGTGTACCATGTTGGTGGAGGAACCTTAGCCATGATGAGTCCATTTAAAACCTTCCTCAATTACCGAAATGGACTTAGTCTTCTGGTAAAAAACTATCCCTATTCAGATTTTAAATTCATTCTATTTAAACGTCTCCTGCTCGATGGATTGTCTGCCATAAACTTCGTTCTACGTGGAATACCTAGGCATGCCATAGAAATTTATAAGGCACACCGGGCCTTTTTCAAAGACTGGAAACTGGTTTTAGACAAAAGAGAAAGACTACAGGAAGAGCACAAAGATGTAAATAGAACGGGGGTTTTTAACGGAAGTGCAATCTGGATGTATTTCGTTTCCCGCAAAAGAAAGTTTGGCAAGTTTCCTACCCGCCGCTTTGTGAACGAATAAACTGCATTGCCATGAAGTAGCTCTGGGCTCCAAAACCAGTTATAACTCCTTGGCAAACATCACTCAATAAGGACTCTTTCCTAAACTCCTCCCGAGCAAAAACATTGCTCAAATGAACTTCTATAAAGTTACATGAAACCGCCGAAATTGCATCTCTTATGGCGACTGAGGTGTGGGTATAAGCCGCTGCATTAATAATTCCAAATTCATATTCGTTACCCAATTCTTGGATCTTGTTCACCAATTCCCCCTCACTATTGCTCTGGAAATGAGCAATGGTATATTCCGGATAGGATTGCTGTAAAGAATTTATTATCCCCTCAAGGGTGACATTCCCGTAAATATCGGGTTCCCGCGTGCCCAATAAGTTTAAATTTGGGCCATTAATAATGCAGACTGCTTTTTTCATTCTATGAGTTGGGATCTTTACAAAAGTGGATATAAATCCTTTTTAAAATTAGAAAAATCACTTTCGGATAATACCGTTGAAAATTATCTACGCGATTTAAACAAACTTATAGAGTTTGGCAAAAAAAACAATAAATCTCCGCAAGCATTAGAACTTACCGACTTTAATAAATTCATTACTGAGGTAAATAAAACAGGTATTGCCGCCAGAAGCTTGGCGCGTTTAATTTCCGGGGTAAAATCCTTCTACAACTACCTACTCATAGAGGAAATTATTGAAGACAACCCAACAGAATTACTCGAAAGTCCCAAATTACCCACCTACCTACCCGACACACTATCTGTTGAAGAAATTGATCTACTTATTGAGGCCATAGACCTGAGTAAAAAAGATGGATACAGAAATAAAACGATCATAGAAACCCTGTACGGTTGCGGACTTAGGGTTAGCGAATTAATTGGTCTGAAAATTTCTAATATCAATTTCGAGGAAGATTACATCAAAATAGAAGGTAAAGGAAATAAAGAAAGGTTGGTTCCTCTTGGTTCCACAGCCAAAAAGTTAATTTCGCATTACATTCACGATTATCGAGTTCACACCAATATTGCGGACGGACACGAGGATTTTTTATTCCTAAATAAGAATGGCAAAAAGATCTCTCGGGTTATGATTTTCATGATTGTAAAATCTCTGGCAGAGCGTGCTGGAATTGAAAAGAAAATCAGCCCCCACACCTTCCGCCATTCGTTTGCCTCTCATTTGGTTGAAGGAGGTGCCGATTTACGCGCTGTACAAGAAATGCTTGGCCATGAATCGATCACGACTACCGAGATTTACACGCATTTAGATAGAGATTATTTAAAGTCTACTATCATGGAATTTCACCCAAGAGCCGGTCTTTAATTTGTAAATGAAAGCCACGGCAAAAGGTATCAAGTACTCAAGCCAAATCCACAATCCATACTGATAATTCTGGTAGTAGAAATAACTCAACATTATTGTCCCCGACCAGGCTATAACAAACGGGTTAATCAGAAATATAGAAAAGGAAAGCGGAATTAATAAATACCAGGGGTGAACTGTTGTAGAAAACAATAAAAATATCACCGCTAATACTTGCGCCATAAGCGCCCAATTGGAAGCTCCTTCGTGCTCCTGCTTTTTATGCCATCGATAAATTATGATCCCACCAAAAATTAAGGCCAATAGATTTAGGGTTTTCCCTACGTAAAAAATGGAATTATAGCCTACTATTTGGCTAACCAGGTAATTTACTAACTGGTATATGCTACCATTGAACTCAAAGGTTTCGGAAAACAGTCTAAGGCTGGAAATGAGATTCTCCAAATGGTTTATTTCCCCAATTACAAGCAATGAGCCCAATCCAAGCACCAAGGTTAAAAGGATAAACAAACGTCTAATTTTCCCTCGAAACCAAAGGGTAAAATACAAGAAGATGGGAAGGGTAGAAATCTTCAAAACCACCGAAATTGAAGCCAAAATCCCAGCAAAAACTCTGTTTTTATATGCAATAGCGGCTGCACTTATTGCTATGCAGATTATGATGCCTTCAACATGCAAGTTTCCCAGCCCCTCCAACCAAAGTAAAGGGTTTAAAAACAACCAATTAAGACCAGTTTTTAAGCCATTATTTTCCACTCTCCCAATCGAACAATACGCAAACAGATAAAAGAGTGTAAACAGGACTCGTTGGAAAAATACAAATTGGCCCAAACCTTTAATGCCAAGGTAAAACGGTAGGGCGTAAAACAATTCGTTTAAAGGGGTATAAACCGCAAAGTAGCTTGGTGAATTCATCCCCTCCAGCACCAATATTAATGAAGCATCTACGGAAATAATATCACCCAATTGCTCAGGGGTATACTGGTAAACATTTATCCCTTCGCTAAATACAAACCCATCCCAATAAAAACGATAAAAATCGTCTGACATTATTGGCAAATCCGTGGAGGTTACAACAAGCAGCGCCAGTGAAACAAGAGAAATTTCTAAAAAATGAATCCTGGATTTATTGAGCGCCAAATAATTTGCGAAGGCAATTCCGTACAGCGGAATTATACCCCACATTTCTAACCTTGACCCTGGTATTTTTAACAATAACCCTAGGGTGATTACCCAAAGTGTTAAGAGTAGATATTTAACTCTGAAGCGCCCCATTTAATCGAGGTCTTAGCACAGCTAAGGAATTTGTGGCGATGTAAAAATACCCAACAGCCAACATAGTATGGAAAGGAACCAAACCAAATTCCAAATGGTAAATTCCATAAACCGCGGTAGCTGCGAACATCATTGCCAAACCTAATTCTATCCAGGTAATTGGGGAAATATGTTCCTTAATATAGCTCAACCTAAAGGCAAGTTCATCTTCGGCATCACCCGCCTTTGGCGTTCTAATAAATGGACTCTTCTTACCCATGTAGCCCTCTAATACCGCTATAGCATTGTGCAGACTTAAGCCCATAGATACAGACAAAAAGGTAGGAAATCTCCACCAAAACCCCCTTAAATCTCCTTTAGTTCTTTGGTACGCCGTTGCGTAAATTATACACAAGGCTAAAAGGCTTGAAACAAAAATTCCTGCCCAGTTGAAAAAGCTGCTGTATTCGTTGGTATGAATTTTAATAAACAGGCTTGGAACACTTAAAAGCGCACAACCCAAAATGGCGAGAAATAAAAAGCTGTTAGATAGGTGCACCAGACCATTAATTTTTTGCCAAAACCCAACTTTTGATTTTAGTAAGACAGGAACTAACTTCCTAAGACATTCTGCCCCTCCTTTAGTCCATCTAAATTGCTGACCACGCAAGGCTGCCATATTAGAAGGTAACTCTGCGGGTACTTCAATTTGCTCATCGTACACAAATTTCCAGCCCCTTATTTGAGCCCGATAACTAAGATCTAAATCCTCGGTAAGGGTATCATGACTCCATCCTCCAGAATCGTAGATGCAAGTTTTACGCCACACCCCAGCTGTTCCATTAAAATTTATAAAGGCTTCGGCTGCATTTCTCCCCACCTGCTCAATGGTAAAATGGGCATCTAAGCCGAAAGCCTGCATTTGAGTTAGCAAGGAATCATTTTGATTTATATGTCCCCATCTGGCCTGTACCATTCCAATTTTCTCCGATTGAAATTGTGGAATTGTATTTTTTAAATAATCTGCAGGAGGAATGAAATCGGCATCGAAAATGGCGATAAAAACCCCATTGCACCTATCCATTCCATATTGAAGCGCACCCGCTTTATATCCCTCTCTACTATCTCTTCTTACATGGAGAAAACTGTGTTTCAGCTTAGAATCATTAAGCTTTCTCCCGATAATTTCGGTGGTTTCATCTGTGCTATCATCCAGTATCTGAATTTCTAGCTTCTCTGTAGGGTAATCCAACCGATCAACGGCATCTATCAGTCGCTCCACCACAAATTTTTCATTGAAAAGCGGCAATTGCACGGTAACCATGGGCCAAACCTCGGGTGTAACTATAAAACCACTAGAATTTTTATCCCCTTTATTGGCTCTTTTATAGGCCACCCAGTGTATGAGCTGGAAGCTTACGTATACAGAAATAAAGAGTAATAAAATGCCGTAGGTGGCCAGAATAACTATCATTTGGCGTATTTAAAAATCGTGTAAATAATTTTGTATCCTGCTAAAACCGTTCCTTTTACCGTTCCCGCTATTTTAGAGTGCCCTCTCCTTTGTCGATAGTCTACAGGAACTTCAGAAATGGCCAATTTATGCTTTAAAGCTTTTATCTGCATTTCCACTGTCCAGCCAAAATCTCTATCCTGCATATTTATTTTCTCTAAAGCACTCCAACGAATAGCTCTAAAAGGGCCTAGATCGCTGTAGCGAAAACCATATATCATTCGAATCAAGAAAGTTGCCAACCAATTTCCAAAAACCTGTTGAGGCATCATAGATCCGCTTTCCCTGTTTCCCAATGCACGAGAACCAATTACCATATCGGTTTTATTCGTAATAATAGGCTGGGTAAGATTGGGCATTTGTTCCGGATGATCGCTGTAATCGCCGTCCAAAAATACAAGGATATCAGGAAACTGACCGCTGTTTTTTATTCTTTCTATACCTGCCAAACATGCCGCACCGTACCCACGTTGGTTTTGCTTAACCACTATAGCACCGGCTTCCTTTGCTACCTCTGGCGTTTTATCGGTACTGGCGTTGTCTACAACATATATATTTCTGACTAAATCTTTAGGTATATCATTTATTACCAATCCTATGGCATCCTCCTCGTTTAATGCAGGAATAACAACATCAACTATCAAATCGCTATAAATTCTCTTTTAAATCGAGGGTAACCGTTTTATCGTTGCCAATGATAATAGGATTATTGTTAACCCTTCCCTTTTCGGGACCATTTTCTAGTTTTAGTACCCCTCGAGGGCAAACGGCAGAGCAAACCCCACAACCAACGCAACTCGATCTAACTATGTTCTGACCACGCTGCGCGTACCATCGAACATCAATACCCATTTCGCAATAAGTAGAGCAGTTTCCACAAGAAATACATTGCCCCCCATTAGTGGTTATTCTAAATCGACTTTTAAATCGTTGAACTAATCCAAGGTATGCAGCCAAAGGACAACCAAACCTACACCAAACTCTGTTACCCATCATTGGATAAAAACCAGTGCCAACCACACCAGCAAATGCAGAACCAATTAAAAATCCATAGCTTTTTTGTACATCATAAGTATTTAAGCCTAAAACCGTGCTCGATCCAGAAAAATATGTGTACAAGGTTAAACCGGTCATGATTATGGCGAAGACCAGTACTCCATGAATAGAATAGCGTTCAATTTTCCAGGCCTTTAAAGACTTATCTGAAAGTTGACGGAATGGATCTCCCGCAGTTTCAGCCAAACCACCACAACCACAAACCCAGCTACAATACCATCTTTTTCCATAGAAATAAGTAAATACTGGAACCGCCACTACAACAAGCGCTATGCCCCAAATTAACATGAATAAGCCAAGAGTTCCTTCGGCTACCAATTGGTCTAAATTCCAACCGAAAAAGAAATCATAATCCAAGGGCCATATATTCTTAAAATCCATATAGGGCTTATTGAACCGAACCAATATTTCTGGGATTAAAAAAGCAAAGCTTATTTGAAAGAAAACCACTGAGCCGGTGCGAATCAATTGATATTTATTATGTCGGTATTTAATGGCCATCCTTACCCCCATTACAGCCATTACCAAACAATACATAAAACCATACAAAAACCATTGCGAAGCTGGGTTTCCACTAATCGCAAGGCTGAAGGGATCAACCAGTAAAACCCAATTGACAATGTAGGCTGGAAACCAGTACAATAGGATATAAAACAAGATTAAATAACTCCCCAGAATAATACCTGATACTTTCCCTGAGGTAAGGCCTTGGTGATAGATATGATTATTCTTTATCCCCTTGTATCCCAGCAGTTTAATATTAGGCACGATGTATCCCAAGCCACCAATTATCATTAACCCTATACTTAACAAAAAAGCCATAGCAGGGTAGCTTTTTGCATGGCTTTGAGAAGCATCCTTTACAATTGGAAAAGCGAAAGATTGAGGGTCTTGGTACATTACTTTATCCCATAATTCTGCCTTTTTTAGCGCCTCATTACGCTTTTTATATATATCGGTGATAGCATTACCTAATTGAACTGAAGTTGTAAACTCCATACCAACAACATCCTCAGCCAAAATGTCTCCAAGATTTTCTTTTTGTTGTTCGGAAAGGTGCTTGTCTAAAATTTCGGCATCCACAACAAAGGGACCGGTAAATAACAAGGCATTAAACCAAAACAGGCCTAGAAAAATTAGCAAGGATGATATATGCTTTAATCTTTTCATGAGTTACCTGTTTGAAAAATTTGCAACCAACTTTTTTTCTTTGTTTTGATGTTTGTGCCAAACTGTAGGTTAAATGCACTTACTATATCCTCCTCAAAATGATCGTAAAATTCAGGGTCGAAATTGGCATTTTTGAGCTGGGCTAAAAATTCTTCTACACTCACCTTTTCTCTTAGCCAAGCATCCAGCATTTCGTGCCTTAATCTAAAGCCAAAGCTATTAACTCCCAACAATTTTTTGGTATCGGTCTCAAAGGCTATGCGCAAAGCGATATATTCGGTAGGATGCTGCCAATAAAAGTAACTTTCTCCCTCCTGTGGGTTTGCGGATATTAAACCATAGGTTTGATACTCAATATCCATAAACTTTGCCGAGTTAAACCATGGACCTGGGCTGTATTTGGTAGGTAGGCCGCAAAGAGTTTTTGCCAAAGTCTCCCCCATCATTCTTCCAACATACCATACCGCTTCAGTTGCTCTACGACCCTGGGGTGGATTTTTCAATTGAACACAATCTCCCACTGCATATACATTATTAATATTTGTTTTAAGGAATTCATCCACCAATATTCCTTTATCAATTTCTAGTTCGGTTTCCCTTAAAAAATCAACATTTGGAGACACCCCTGCCGTTAGACCAACAAATTCACAATCTATTTGCTCTCCTGTTTCCTTTATTCGAATGGACTTTACTTTCCCTTGGTCGTCGGGAATAATTTCCTCCAAATTGGAGTTGAACTTTAAATGTACATGGTGATCATTTTTAAAATGGCTGTTTAGCATTTCGCTTTCCTCCGCTGACAACACAGAACCCCAAAAATGTCCCTCTCTAATAACAAAGTATACCTCGATATCTCTACTCCGGAGCATTTCAACAAGCTCAACACCTATTAAACCGCCACCCACCACAACAGCTTTGGAAACACCTGCACTTATTTGCTCGAGATATTCTAAATCCTGGAGACTATACAAGGTTCCAACTCCTTCTAAATCCTGGCCAGGCCAACCAAATTTATTGGGCTTACTACCCGTTGCCAAAACCAAATAATCGTAATAAACATTGGAATGACCTTTTAAAGTTAATTCCTGAGTAGAAAAATCAATGTTTGTAACCTCAGCTTGGATAAGGTTGATATTATTCTTTTCCCAGAAAAAATCTTCATAGGGTTTGGTATGTTCAAATCTCATGTGGCCCATGTATATGTACATGAGTGCAGTGCGCGAAAAGAAATATTTACTTTCCTTAGAAATTACCGTGATATTCGCTTCACTATCTCGCTTACGGATATGTCGTGCGGTGGTTATTCCGGCAATACCATTCCCAATAATTACATAATCCACAACCTACTCGTTTAAAGACCAATTGTACTCTAAATAATCGATATCGGCATCCTTATTAAGCTTTTTGGGAGCATAACGATTTATAAATGAAATAAGACTTTCGTTTTTGGTAAAATCACCGGTAAACCATTTAAACAATTTAGATAACTCCGCTTTTTCTGCGCTCAAAAATTTGTTTTTAGAGGTATCTGCTAAAAAACTCTTAGTTTGATCGCTAAGTTGTGCGTTTAACTTTTTACCCTCGTAGGCCTCATTCCTAAGTTTTGGACAGGAAATTGAAGCACAGTTAACTGCAAAATGAATGCGAGGTTCATTAAAATACTTTCTAAGAATACCGTGCTCCAAATTGTTTAGGTCGAACACCTCGCCTCCTATTGCTATAAATTTAATATCCCATGAACTATTGATAAAAGGAATTTTCCCGCCTATATCCTTAATGCTCTCCACCGGATAATTTCTAATTATCAATTGAACGGTGAAGGCATTGTATGCGTTAATCCAATAGGCAATCTGATCTTCCTTTGTCCATTTAGTTTCGTGAGGAGGATTTTTTGAAAGCGTTTCCAGATAGCTGTTAAGCTTGGTACTGTCTCCTATAAATCCGCGGTAATTTACTTTTCCTTTTTCATCTACATTTTTACTCAAAAGCTCTGTCCAAACCGCATGGCTCGGAGGTTGATGCGCTTGAAATTTAAAATTGTAGGATTGTGCATTTCCACATTGATAAAACAGGGTAATAGCAAATAAAATTATAAACCTCATTTTTAATTGGGATTTTAGACTAACATACGGTATTGCTACAAACTGGATGTACGATTTGCAAAAAGTTAACTAATGACCAGGGATATAAAAAATTATGTGATTTTCCTCAAGTCTTGTAATTACAAGGCCTTTGAAGTTTTGAACAGCACACCTTGGATTACTTGTAAAGACTTAAAAAATATCGCTTTGTACAAAATCCGACAATCACAACGGCAGTAATAGATACAGGGGGATATAAGCAAATGAAATCAGACCACATCTCAGTTAAAAATCAACCCTAAAAAACCAGCTGTTTCCCTTGATAGACGGGCAAAGTAAAAAAAGTCTACAAAATTTCGCCCGCTTAATTTAATTTATAATTTTGTTCGCTGTTATAATGCATAAAAAGCGCCCAACAACGAAAAATTAAAATTAACTGACATGAGGAAATCGCTACTGTTATTGCTCGGCCTTACCACTTGGTGTGTAAGTGCTTTTAGCAATAATTATGTCTTATCTAAAAATCACAGTTTAGATGCGACAGAACAAACCCAAACAAACCAAAGCATTGTAAAGAACGGAAACTCCGTTTTTGCGAAATTCCTTCGCAACGAATTGGTTATGGCCAATAACGTTCAACAATGTGACGGAGCTAAGTTTTTTAACGCAGCCTCTGGTACATGTGAAAACACTCAAATTACTTGGAATATTCCTTTCTCTGGGGACGGAGAAGCGCTTGAAGCTGGGTATCCAAGAGTGGTAGACCTTAGCACCAATGCTGTACTTCCAGTTAATCCTAACACTCAACCCATTACCTTACCGGTTGGGCGTTACGAAATTCAATACGTATTCGAAGTAGATGACGTTTGTATTATACCTGTTACGGTAAGAGATAGACAAGCACCACTTTACGATCCTAACACAGGATGTAATGAAATCTACGCTTTAACGACAGATCCAAACGAATGTTTTGCAACCCTTCCTGCTAACACAGTTCAAATCCCAACAGGTTCTGATAACTGTCAAGCACAATCTAAGCCAAAAGTTATTTGGTCTGTTGTAGACTTATTTGACGGTGTTATTACCGATACGGTATTGGCTGACGCTGCTGGATTCCTTCCTGATACTATTCAGTTTGGTGAAGGAATTAACGTAGTATCTTTTGTATTAGTAGATTCTACTGGAAACGCAGTTCCTTGTACTGCTGAGGTTACTGTTACCGATGACAACGTTCCTGTTTTTGTTGATAACGCAGGTACTCCAGTTGATACATCTGATTTCGGATACTCAACTCTACTTTTAGAAACTGATTCTGCATTCTGTTACGCAATTGCTGACATCGACCTTCCAAACGGTATTGATACTTGTTTTGGAAACCTTGATGTTTTTTACACCATTTTTGATGATGCAGGTGATACCCTAGATTTTGGGATCGGCGATATTTCGAATTTCCAATTCCCTAAGGGAACTTCAACAATTTTAGTTGAAACAACCGACGGAATATTCTTCCTAAGGTTCGCTTTCGACGTAGTTGTAACTGATTTTCAAGGTCCAATCCTATCGGACTGTATTTCAGATTTCGCAGTTGATTTCCACACCTCTAATAACGGTGCGGGTGACTGTTTAGCTGAGGTTACTTTTAACGAATTCACAGCTACCGACAACTGTCCAGGTGCTATTTCTAAGTCTTGGTTCATTTTAGATAAAGACACTACCGCTCCTATTCTAGCTGGAAATACTTTCCCAGTTGTTGCAACACTAGAGCCAGATACTTTTGTATTAGCATTTGGTGCTGAGGATGCAGATGGAAACCTTTCTGAACTATGTTTCGCGAGATTTGCGGTACTTGACGACGAAACTCCACAAATTGTTAGTGCTCCAACAGGAAACCAAAACTTAGTTGTTGATGCAAACTGTGAGGCTGACTACACCATTACTGTTCCTAACATCTCAGATAACTCTACTGGATGTGCTGGTCCTGGTATCATGGGTGGTTTCTTTGCATACTACACCATTACTAATGTAAGCGGCGGTGATACCATTAAAATGGACACTGTTGCTCCAGGAACCCTTAATGTTACTGAAACATTTGGTTTAGGTGACTTCATCGTTACTTGGTCTGCAGAAGATTTCAGCGGAAATGCTTCTCTAATTGAATCGTACCAAGTTACAGTGGAAGACGATATTGATCCTACAATTAACGCAGCGGTTTTCTCTGGATCAACCGATACCACTATAATGATGAGTAGCTACACTTCTGCATTTGTAAATAACGGATGTGGAATTAGATTTACTATCCCAGCTGTAACAGTTGATGACAATTGTTCTATTGCTTCTGTAACAGCTAGCAGCGGTTCTCTTGATGGCACATATGCTTTAACTGACACTTTAGTTAAAGGTGTTAACTCTTTTGAATACACCGTAGTAGACGGAAGCGGAAACGAAGCTTCAGCAACGGTAAATATTACTGTTGTTGATGACATCGCTCCTAAATTAAATGGAGACTTCGCTTATCCTAACATCAATGAGCCTGCTCCTCTTGGAAAATGTTCTTTTACTAAATCTTGGAAGATTCTTAACTTCTTCAAACCAACTGATAACTGTGCTGGCGAGCTAGACTCTTTATATGTTGTAGTAACTTATGATATGTCTGGAGCTGCTACCATTGACACTTTGGTTCAAAACAAGATTGCTAACATCGGTTCTCAGCAAGCTATTTCGGTAACTTTCCCTGGACCTAATAAGCAACACCTTGTAGAAGTATACGCAACTGATAAGAGTGGAAACAGTGTGAGCAAGTCTTTCCAAGTTTCTACTATTGATGATCAAGCGCCAGTTATTTCTTTCCAAGATACCTTAAGAGTATTTGTTAACTCTGTTAACTGTACTTCGGGTAGAGATACGGTAATTATTACTAATGATCTTGTTTCTGATAACTGTACCGATGACGCTACACTTATCGCTAACATGACCAACTCAGTAACTCCAGCATTAGGAGATACCCTTTACCTTGATTTCACTATCGATCCTAACCCATTCCACCCTGTTAGCATTACTACTGCTGATGAGGTTGGAAACGTATTTACTAAGAACTTTATCGTTCATATCGTGGATACCCTTCTTCCAGGTGTAGATTTAACTCCACTTGATACTGTTGTTAACGACTTTAATCTTTGTGTTGGAACTACTAAGGTTTTTGCCCCTGTAGGAACTGATGCTTGTGGTATCAAGTCTATTGAATACAACATTAACAACGCTGGATTTGTAACTCTAGGAAATGGAGTTACCGATTTCGACTTTACTTTCCCACAAGGAAGCAACGATATCGTATGGCAAGTAACCGATAGCAATGACAACGTATCTATCGATACCCAAAAAGTTGTTGTTATTGATGCTGAAGCTCCAATGATTGATGCGATTGCTGATATCGATCTTGTAACCAACCCTGGTGAGTGTGGAAGAATGATTACTGTTCCTTTCCCAACTGTTACGGACAATTGTCAGTTAGACTCAGCGTACTTTACGTTCTCTGACAATAACGGAAACGACACCATTCTTGCTAACTCTACCGACTTAATGATGACCATTGAGCCAGGATTTGTTTACACTGGTATGGTATACGCAGTTGACGTATTTGGAAATGTAGACTCTACTTCTTTCGATGTAATGTTGAGAGATGTTGAAGCTCCTTCTATTACTTGTCCTCAGGGAAGTATTACTATACAAGCTAACACTCCTGATTGTGAGGCTGTAGTAACACTTACTGATGAGTTTGATTTCAATCCATCTGATAACTGTGGAGATTTCGCTCTAATAGGATTCGACGGAATTAACTTCTTCGATCCTTCAATGGATCACACCTTCCCCGTTGGAATTACCAATGTTAAGGTATACATCGCGGATGCATTTGGAAATGTAGACAGCTGTACGTTCAACACTGTAGTTGAAAACAACATCGAGTCTCATATTTTCGACTTCCCAACCGATACTGTACTTCTAACTACTGCTAACGAATGTTCTAAGCGTTATTTCTGGTCTGAGCCAAGAATAATTGGAGGAACTTGTAATGGTGAAACTATCGAGGTAAGTAAAGACTTCAACTCTGGAGATCAATTCCCTATCGATACTACCGTTGTTACTTATACTTTCGTTAGAAAAGACGGGGCTGGAACTACACTTGAAACTTATACTAGAAGCTTTAGCATTGTTGTTCAAGACAAGCAAGCTCCTGTAATGACTCAGGTTCCTGCAGACAGAACACTACAAGTTGGTGCCGACTGTTTAGCTGAGCTTCAGTACTCTGATATTGACTACCAAGATAACTGTGATGCTCAAGGATTAGTAGTAACTATCGCCGATAGCTTAAGATCAGGTTCTAAACTTGGTGTTGGAGTTTACGAGGTAGAAATTACCGTTACAGATAAGTCTGGTAACTCAGTTACTGAATCGTTTACTGTTACTGTAGTGGATAACAGAGCTCCTGTAGTTACTGTACCAACTGAAGTTGTAAACGTTTGTGGAACAAACTTCAATCCTGCTTCTTACGCAACAGCAACTGACAACTGTGGAATATCTTCTTTCACTGTGACTCCTGCTGCAACTGCTGGATTAAATACCTACACTGCAACTGCAGTGGATGTAAATAATAACACAACCGTTAAGACTTTCCAGATTAACGCAATTGAGAACAACACAGCTGTTATTACTGGCGCTCCTACTGAGGAAGTGTGTGAAGGTTACGTTGCTAACTTAGTAGGTACTACTCCTGGAGCTGGTCAAACTGGAATGTGGACGTCTGCAGCTGGAAATGTTGTTATCGACAACCCAAGTTCACCAAGCACTGCGGTTACCTTTAACAATCCAGGTACATACGTTGTAACTTATACACTTGATAACTCAGGTGCTTGTCCTAACTCTTCTGCTTCTGTAACAGTAGTGGTACTAGAGGATGTTCAAGCTGAAGTAGACGCTCCTACCCTTTCTGCAACCAACGGTGAGGTTACTTTAAATGGTAACGATGCTCCTGGTGTAGATAACGGAACTTGGTCTACTACTAACACAACTGCAAACATCTTGGATGTTAACGATCCTAACTCAAGAGTAATCAACATCAACTCTCAAACTGAGTTTACATGGACTATTGACATTCTTGGATGTACTCCTAGCTCTGCTACCGTAACAGTTCTTGTTCCTGCATTGAGAGTAGAAACTGGATTTACTCCAGGTGCTGCTACCAACCAATACTGGGATCTAAGTAACGTTACTAGCAACGATGATTACGCTAATGGAACGGTTACCGTGTTCAACAGATGGGGTAGCAAAGTATTTGAATCAACTATTTCTGAGTACAACGGAAATGGAAGATGGGACGGTACTTTTGAAGGAAGCGATTTACCAACTGCTTCTTACTACTTCGTAATCGATCCTAATAAAGACGGTGTAGAAGTATTAACCGGACACGTAACAATTATTAGATAATCTGAACTAAGGATATTTAAAGCCAAAAGCGATGAAAAAATTATTAACCATAAGCGCAGTTCTGTTTTCAGCATTGGTGTTTGGACAGCAAGAATTCCAAACGACCCAATATCAACAGAACATGTACCTGCTGAACCCAGCGGCCGCAGGTATTAAAGATTACGTAGATGTAAACCTTGGTTTTAGACAACAGTGGACCGGTATTAGCGGTGCGCCTAAAACCTACTTTATCTCTGCAAATTCACTATTAGGGAAAAAGAGCATCGGTGGAAACGAGCTCTTCTCTCTAAGAATTTCTGACCCAAGTGTTACCCTTAAAGAGGGTAACACAACGGTGAAAGAAGTAGATAGAAAATTGCGTCATGCTTTAGGAGGTTATTTTATGGCCGACGAAGCAGGTGCTTTCAAAAACCATATTGGTGCTATTTCTTACGCTATTCACTTACCAATTAGCGACCAAACCACTTTATCTTTTGGTTTACAAGCCAAAATTAGAAATATGGTTTTTGACGCTTCTTCGGTAAATTTCTCTGGTAAAGATCAAAACCAAACCTTCCAAGATTTCCAAAGCAATAGCAACAACAACACCTTTTTGGATGCTGGAACAGGTCTTTTCTTATACCACAACAACTTCTTTGCGGGATATTCTATCCAAAACCTATTCAACAACGAATTGGCTTTTGGAGATGCAACTACTCAAGCTAGATTAAAAGGACACCACTACTTAACTGGGGGATACAGATTTAACCTAAGCGACAAAGTTGGATTTACTCCATCTGCTTTGTTGAGAATGACAAGCGGTGCACCAATGTCTTTAGACCTTACAGGACGTGTTGATATCAACAACAAATTCTGGGGTGCCTTAACAGTTCGTCCTCAAGACGCAGTTGCTATCATGGCTGGATTTGGAATTGCCAAAAATCTAAACATCGGGTACTCATATGATATCACTACTTCTACCCTTAACAACGGAAGTAACGGATCTCATGAGTTTGTATTGAACATCATGTTAGATAAAAACTAATTCTATATCCCATCACTAAAACCCAAGGAATGAAAAATTTAAAATCTAGCATATTAGGATTAGGAATCGTTGCAATGACGATTCCTAACATCCAAGCGCAAGAAACTAAGGAGGTTTTTACAGAACCTGTTAAGTTATCTTCTGCTGTTAACTCTAAACAACACGACGAGTCTTATCCCCTACTATCTCCAGATGGTAAAACTCTTTACTACGTAAGAACCTACACTGATAATGATGGTGCTTACGTAAAAGGAGACCAAAACATTATGGTTTCCAACTGGGAAAACAACAACTGGAGCTTAGGATCTGATGACCTACCTAATTTAAACAACGAGTTTAACAACGCCGTTGTAGGTATTAGCAAAAGTGGAGATCACCTGTTCTTATTAAACCAATACCCAAGCAATCCAAAGAAAACTGCAAAAGGTATTTCAGAAGCATCCAAAGATGGAAAGACTTGGGGTACTCCATTTACCATTAATGTTCCTGGTGTAAAATTCGAAGGTGATCACTACGGTGCATATATGCACAGAGATGAGCGCGTGATTATTTTTACCGCCAACATTAAAGACAGAGGTATGGGCCATGAGGATTTATACGTGTCTTTAAAAGATGAAGATGGTAACTGGTCTGCTCCTAAGCACATGGGCTACAACATCAACACTGCTACTCCGGATTTTGCTCCATTCTTATCTCATGACAAGAAGTATCTTTATTTCTCTTCTTTCGGTCACGATGGTCTAGGTTCATCTGACATCTATGTTTCTGAAAGATTAGACGATACTTACCTAAGATGGTCTAAGCCTAAAAATTTAGGTGCTCCGGTTAATACTGAGCATTTTGATGGATACTTAACCATTAATGAGAAAAAAGAAATCCTTTTCTCTTCTAACAGAGATAAAGGTACTTACTCTGATATCTATAGCAGCAAAATCGAAACTGTTGTGGTTGAGCCACCAGTAGATCCAAGAAAAGAAGCAGAGCTTGCTATTATCGAGCTCAAAAGCAAAATGGATCTAAAGCTTATCTACTTCGAAACAGATAAGGCTCAGATTAGAGAAAACGATGCTAAAATTCTTAATGCAGTTAAAGCGTTAATGACTAAATACGATATGGTAGGTGTTACTGTATCTGGTCATACTGATGCTAGAGCGTCTGAGGCCTACAACATGGCTTTGTCTGAAAGACGTGCTAATGCCGCTATGGAATACTTAGTAAAAAATGGTATCTCTAGAGATAGAATTAAAGTTGAATTCTTCGGTGAGAGTCGTCCTGTTGAAACAAACAGTACTCCAGAAGGTAGATACCTAAACCGTAGAGTTGAGTTGAAATTATTCCTTATGCCATAAGGAATTACAATACACAGAATAAAAAAAGAGGTGCAAATTGCACCTCTTTTTTTTGTCGAAAGGTTTTTTAACCCTCTTAAAGCTCCTCGATAAGCCCCAAGAAAAGTTTACTCAGTACTTTCTCAGCTTTTCCTGCAACCGCAATTATATCCGCAATATCCACAGCCGCTAGATTATCGGGATCGCATTCATCGGTTAACACCGAAACCGCAGCGACTTCCATTCCGGCATGATTGGCTGCAATAACTTCAGGAACGGTGCTCATCCCAACGGCATCAGCTCCTATCCTACCCAAATATCTATATTCTGCCCGAGTTTCTAAATTGGGACCATCTACAGCGACATAAACACCAGTTTTAACCAAATCAGAAACACCCTCTCGCACCGCTATTTGGTGAATTTTCTCCTGTAAATTTCTGGAGTAAGGTTGAGACATATCTGGAAAACGAGGTCCAATCTCTTCGAAGTTTTCTCCTCTTAATGGATTTCCAGATTGAAGATTGATATGGTCGTCTATTACCATAAGATTTCCCTTTGAGAAATCTAAATTAACCGCACCGGCAGCGTTACTAATTAATAGTTTTGTTACCCCTAGTTTGCGCATTACACGTACCGGAAATACTACCTCCTCCATGCTGTAGCCTTCATAATAATGGAAGCGACCATTCATGATCAACATCTCCTTACCATTGTGCTTGGCATGAATCAATTTCCCCTTGTGAAATTCCACAGTGGAAACTGGAAAATGGGGGATATCGGAGTAGGAAATTTCATTGATGATTTCCACGTGCTCCAATAGGTTACCCAAGCCCGTGCCTAGAATTATTCCAACACCAACTTTTGGGACTTGCTTTCCTTCTAAAAAGGAAACCGCCTCATTAATTTTTTCTAATACGTTCATTTAAAATAAGTTACTCCATTGGTAAATCATAGATGTTATCCACATCGGATAACTTTTGAAGCAATTTAACCGATAAGGATAGCTTCTCGCACTTTTTAACCGTTTGTTCGAGCACTACATCTGTGCTCCACTCTACATTCTCGAATAGTTCTGGATGAAAATCATTCGTACCTAAAAGATAGTATCCTCCATCTTTAGCGGGTCCTATAACTACGTCGTTGTTTTTTAACTCCTGATACGCATTTTCGATAATTCCTGGTTTTAAATCCCAGCAATCGGTACCAATGATAATAAAGGAATTGTAGCCCTTTCTATTGAAAGAGTTAAAGGCATTTTTCATGCGCTCCCCAAGTCCATCACCCTGTTGCACAGCGAACTCAAATTCTTCCCTACCAAAGGCCGGAGGATGCATTGGCGCGGCGTTAGACCAAAAGACAGTCTTCTCAGCACATAATCCTTGCACTGCTGCCTCTGTGCGCTTCATTAATTTTATATACCACTCTAAGGCTTCACTCTGTCCTAAATCTTGAGCTAACCTCGTTTTAACTTTTCCCAGTTCTGGGTTTTTTGCGAAAATTATAAGTGCTCTCCTCATACAAAAAAAGGTAACCGATTTGGGTTACCTTGTGCATAAAATTACAAAAGAAATTTATCTATACGCAACTAGTTGTGCTTGTATTTTCTTTCTGGCTTTAAATATCCTGCTTTTCACCGTTCCTATTGGGATATTTAACTCCTCTGCAATCTCTTCGTACTTGTATCCAGTAAAGAACATTTCAAAGGGTATCCGCAGCGAATCGTCCACCTGATTGATGGCATTTTTAATCTCGCCCATGTTTACCTCGTGGTCGGCCTCCAGCGGACTAGACCCAATACTTGAGTCTATGTAAAAGCTATTGTCTGTACCATCGGAAAAGGTTTTTCGGTTCTTCTCCTTTCGGTAATTATTTATGAAAGTGTTTCGGAGTATTGTGTATAGCCAGGCTTTTATATTGGTACCCGCACGGTAAGAATTGCGATTCTTGATGGCTTTTAAGTTGGTATCCTGTACCAAATCCTCAGCCTTCACTTCGTCTCGAGTGATTTTTAATGCCTGTATCTTAAGGAAATGCTGTAACTCCAAAATCTGGTGGGTAAATTCAAGCTCTGACATTTTGTTTAATTTTCTTACACAAATATTAAACAAAATAACATTGAATCCAAGTCAAAATGAGACAGCAAGAGTGTTAAAAAGCCTAAACCCCTTGCTATTACTAACCTTCCTGTTGTTTAAATTATTTTAATTTTTCTTCAACAAAACTGTAGAGCGTGCCCATTTCCTTAAAACTATCGCCTATTTCGCTTAGGCTAAACTCATCTTCGGCTGAGTTCGCAATAAGAAACTGAGTGTTGAATTCTGTAATCTCTTGCTTCACCAAATCAATTTTATCCACCACCTCTTGGGCCACTGCAGCGGAGGTTATAGCCATTACTACATAGTTTGGCTGAATGCGTTTTATGGCATTTGCAAGATTTAAAAGAGGAACGGATTGCCCTAGGAAGATTACTTCAAATCCTTTTGAGACCAATTTGTAATTGAGATACTGAAGCGAAAGTTCATGCCATTCCCCATCTGGAAGTATTAATAAGAATTTTTCTTTACGGTAGGGCTTTACACTATGCTCTACATCGCTGATGGCCGAAATCAACCGGTTTTTTACCACTGTAGTCATAAAATGCTCGTGACAAGGATCTATCATTCCCGTTTGCCACAGTGTTCCAATTTGGCAAACAAATGGAAAAACCAGTTCTTCCATCGTTTTTTCCCAACCGTGCTGAGATTGATAATCATCGATTGCGTTTTCAACTACTTTTTTATCGAATGACAACATTCCCATTTTAAGGGAATCAGAGAAAGAACAATCTCCTCTGTTGTGTTTATCCTTAGATCGAACAAGTTTTGCAATTTCCTCTTCAGACAAACTAGCCAGCTTACTAATCTTATATCCATTCTGGTTAAGGAAAGAGATGTTGAGTAAGGTTTTTAAATCCCTAGAATCGTAGTAGCGAATATTGGTTGCAGTTCTTTTGGGCTCAACAATTTTGTAGCGTTGCTCCCATATCCTAATGGTGTGCGCCTTTATACCTGTGTAGGCCTCAACTTCTTTAATTGAAAACTTATTCATGCTTAAGAAATTGAAACCATTTTCTCCACGTTTTGTTCCATCGTCTTCTAAAAGGGTACCGGAGCCATAAAATTAACTAATTCTCTACTTGTTGGGTGAACGAAACTTATAGTATGAGCATGCAGATACAGTCGCTCCCCCCTTTTTCCGTATAAATCATCTCCTTTTATAGGATGCCCCAACCCATCGTTATGTGCACAATGTACCCGAAGTTGATGGGTGCGCCCCGTTACTGGTTTTAGGGCCAATCGCGTTATATTTTTATTTCTTTCTAGCACTTGCCACAGCGTTCGAGCTGATTTTCCGGTTTCAAAACAAACTTTTTGCCTAGGCCTATCCGTAACGTTTCCTACTAGGGGTAAATTAATTTCCCCCTCATCTTCCGCTACTTTTCCTACTACTAAGGCTTGATAGGATTTATCCATGGTGCGCTGGATAAATTGTTTTTGGATAAACTCATGGGCCTTTTTATTCTTTGCAAGAACCATGAGCCCAGATGTAGACATATCCAGCCTATGAATAATCCATGGGGTATCTAAATCTGGGTACCAACTTTTAACTCGGTTATAAACAGAGTCTCTTTCTATTTTACCAGGAACGGCTAGAAATTCAGCCGGTTTATCGACCACTAAAATATCTTCATCCTCAAACAAAATGGGTAAATCTACCTCGGTGTCATCGGTTTGTTTCATGGGATTTTCATCCACTTTCAACCCGGCTAACATATGCCCTAAAATGGGTTCACACTTTCCTTTACATGAGGGATAATAATTGCCATGCTGTCTTATTTCAGAGGCTGGACTCTTCCCCCACCAAAACTCGGCCATACACAAAGGGGTATAGCCATTCTCGAATGCAAATTGAAGCAGTTTAGGTGCGGCACAATCTCCAGCTCCAGAGGGTGGAATTTTAAACGCCGTTTCACTGAAGATGTCCCCAACATTTCTACGCTCCCCCTTAGCATTTAAAAAATCGAACTGGTTGAATAACCAAGCCTGAAGATGCATAGATAAATTGGTGCGTTCCTCCTTTTTGGCTTGCAATTCTGCTTTGGCTTTTATCAAATGCTCTTCCGCTTCCTTAATCTTATACTCGTAATATTTCTTGGCCTTCTTAAGGGTAAAATGCTGTTCCTTAGAGGCTTTTGCCAGCTCCTCCTCTATCCTTTTTGCTATTTCTGGAGTCTGATTTTTAAGCTCAATCCTTTTTTGATCCCTTTCCTTTTTAGCCGCTTTAATTTCCTTTTTCAAACGCTTAAGATCAAGTTCTGCCTCCTGCTTAACAGATTCTAATTCTTGCTTTGCAATAGAGATTTCGCTAGCCCCTTCTAAATGTTCAATTTCTGTGGTTATAGCCGAAACAGCTTTCATTCCGTTGTGGAAGTAGCTGTCCTGTTCGTACATATCGAAAATAGGAGGCACAAAATTATGATGCCTGCTCTGTGCACCGAGCTGACCTGAAAATGCCGCTAAAAAACCAATTTCATTATCCGGATTTCGAACTACAAGCACGCCGAACATTTTACCAAATCCCATGCTGTTTACTCCAATACCAAAATCGTAGGGAATATCGTTTTCAGATGCCAAAAATGTCTTAAGCTGGTCGACCGCTAACACGGATAACGGGTGGGGTGAGTAATTAAAAGGGAAGGTGAATTTTTGTGGAATTTCGATTTCCTCTTCGTTAAATTCTAATTTATGAAATAGCTCACCCTTTTTCCCCAGCATTATAGCCCCATTAATATTTCGCAAAAATAGTTCCTTTAATTCCTTTGTAATAATTTTAGGTCGTCAATTGGTAAAATGAAAGGTCTTCTTCTTTATTTATTTCTTGGATTTACCTTTGCTGCCTGTACGGTTTGTACGGAACCAGTCCCAGCTAGTGAAGTACCCCAGGAATTGCGCATCCCAGCCGAGCCCTACAATTACCAGCAATTAGCCTTTCACGAGGCATACCAGGATAATTTCACCCAGGTTCAAGACAACGAAAGTGCCGAAAATGTAATTAGTAACTGGGGAGCTACATTAGGAAGGGTACTTTTTTACGATAAAAAACTATCAAAAAACAATAGAATTTCCTGTGCCAGCTGCCACATACAAGCACATGGATTTAGTGACACAGCAAGATTTAGCACGGGTTTCGAAGGAGGAAAAACTACGCGCCATAGCATGTCATTAATCAACGCTCGGTATTATGCGTCGGGGCGCTTTTTTTGGGATGAGAGAGCGGCAACTTTAGAAGAACAAGTCCTTATGCCCATACAAGACAAGGTAGAGATGGGCATGCCTCTGGACAGTTTGGAATTAAAATTGGCTAAAACCAGCTACTACCCGTGGTTATTTAAAAAGGCTTTTGGATCGGATAGCATCCACGCTACCCTAATTGCTAAAGCACTAGCCCAATTTGTTAGATCCATTGTAAGTTCCGATACCAAATATCACGCTGCAAAGGGAAATAGAGACCCCAAAAGTCCTTTTCCTGGTTTTACATTTCAAGAAAATTTGGGCAAAGAGATATTTTTTGGTTCCAAGAAAGTAAACTGCTCCTCTTGCCATATTACCAACGCTTTTGTTGCTGCCAACCCAAGAAATAACGGCGTTAGAAACGGGGATTTTGGCACCTACCAAACCAGTGGAAACCCCCAAGATGTTGGAGCATTTAAAAGCACCACCTTGGTAGATATTGCCAGTAGAGGCCCCTATATGCACGATGGTTCTATGGCCACCTTAGAAGAGGTTATAGAACATTATAATTCTGGACTTACCAACGGAGATGGCAACCTAGATCGACATATTGTGGATGAAAATGGAGAAGGCTTTAAAATGAACATGAACAAGGAGGAAAAGGAGGCCCTTCTTGCTTTTCTAAAAACCCTAAGTTCAGAAAACATCAGATCTCACGAAGCCTATTCTAATCCATTCATTACAACTAATTAGAGAAATTCGTATCGTACAAAAAGGCCAGGATTGAATGATGATTGCAGCTTGGTAACGCCAATCCAATTATGATCTAACCCAAATCCATATTGCCAGTCGCCCTTTTTTCTACCGAGCTTTAAACGTTGTTTTAAAATATTCACTCCAGTATTTATTGGAACCAGGTTTACCATTTCGAATTGCAAAAAACCAACTAGCCGATTTGAGACTTGCGGAAACCATCGATACACCAGAAAATTATCGATAAGTGGCTGGGTGTAGATATCATAAGTGGCTATGATTAAAAAGAAGTGTTTTTCGGCAATATGTAACCATTGAAGTCCCGTTTTAAGAGTAAACCCAAAATTATCTACCTGAGCTTGTAGAACGGGGTTTAAATTTCCACTCCATTTTAAATTGTATGATAGAATGTTAAGGCTTAGAAAAAAAGGAGAATTCTGCTCGTTATTAAAACTTGGAAATTCAACCCTATTTCTGGTAAACAAGCCCAGTTGTGAATTCTCCCCAGATTTCATTTTCAAAGGCTTAGCAAAGAGTACATCGAAACTTGCATTTTCTGTACCTATCATGTGTTCAAAGGGCACTTGGGCCTGCAATGAAAATGCCAGATAAAAACAAGTAAGAAAACTAAATAACCTCACCAAGACAACCATCTGCTAAAGTTATCCATTATTCTACGGCAATGGTTCCATTTCGATGAGCGGGGTGAAATAGTGTAACAAGATAACAATGTGAAAATGTAGAAATGGTAAAGTGGGATAATTTGTCACTTCTGAGGTTGGATTGCAAATCCAACGGGACGACCGTTGGGGTTTGGGTGAAGTAGTTCTGGTATGAATGGACGGAAGTAAGGGATAGAATTCGTAGACTAAAAATACCGCATGGCGTTGCGGGATTTGTAATCACGCCGAGAGAGTTGGGTTAATTAAGCAATGTGGAAATGGAGTAATGTAGGGATTCATCAATGTGTAAACCAAAAATGAAACAAAGCTAATTAGCGAATTGGCTGATTGGCCCACCCGGCTTTTAAAAACTAAGATTTAAATACAGAGTTGGAGTGAAGGGAATTCCCAAAGTATTTACCCTATCGCCATCTGGAAAATTTACCGACTGGTTAAGCCGTATGTTTTCCTTATTGAAAAGGTTTAAAATGGAAAATCCTAGGTCTAAATGACAGGTTTCATCCATTAGATTATACTCTGCCGCCACATCTGTTCGGTGGTATGGAGTAGTGCTGTTTATATCTGCACTTAACCCACTACCCTGAAATCCAGAGCCGTAAACATGTACGACGTTAGCTTTAAACTTCTGAAAATTAACACTATAGGAAAATTTAACTTCATGACCTTGATGCTGTGCAGCTAACACGTAATCATCGGTATTAAACTTTTCCTGTATGCGACCTACAGAATAAGACCATAAAAAGTTATGTTGCTTTAATTTTTTCCTCAGCATTACATCCAAGCCGTATGCCTCGCCGTTGCCCAATTGAAATTTATCCCCCAAACTTTGTGCTAAATAAACGCGCTGAAGGTTGCTTAAATACTTGTAGTAACCTTCAACATTGAGTTCCCATGCACTATGGGTCCATAAAAATCCAGCGGTGCTTTGATTAGATTTTAGAGGTAATCTGCGTTGATCATCTGCCACACTCCAGATAGACCCGAGGTTTCCACGGCCATCTATGGTGGTTGTTTTAAATAAAAACTGATTATATCTGCCCCAGGATGCATACATCTTCCAACTTGGGTTTAGATAATGCTGTATAGCCAGTCGGGGTTGTAGGTAATTGCTAGCTAATTGATCTACAACATCCACCCGTAGTCCAGGTGTAAAAATGGTCTTTTTACCAATCTGGATTCTATCCTCACCAAAAAAGGAAACCCGCGCTAGGCTATTATCAAAGCTTTGAACACGTTCGTTTAAAATGTTGTTTAGACTGGTACTAGAATGGGTATAACTCACACCTAGACTAACAGCGTGAGCGTTTTGCTGTACAAATTGATGGCTAAATTTAGCTACGGTTTCTTCCACGCCATTTTTCCAGGAGGAACTACTGAGCTGCTCCGTATTATTTTTAAAATCTACCGTATAGCTATTTAAAACCTCTGGGAGAAAACTTGAAAAAGCTATGCTCACAGAAGAAATCCCCTGCTGCCAAGCTCCGCTGGTGTAATTAAAAGAGTATCCCTTTTGGGTGGATAGAGCTTCCAAATTTCTGAAGACCTGATTTCTGCGTTTCGGTCCCAATAATTTTGCCTCGTATTTATCGGTAGTCTGCAAACTATTAAAGCTAATCCTATCACCAGAATTCAGGCGCACGGATAATTTGGCATTCCATTCTTCGAAATCATAGCTTGGCAAGAGCAAGTCTTTTTCTTCGCCTGGACTGGATGATAAGTCCCAAAAATCGAAGTATGTCTTTCGTCCGGCTAACTGGAAATTTACGTGATCTTTTACCAGTGGAATGTTTAGGTATCCACCCGCCAAGTGATTGGTAACATTGAGTTTTGCCTCGGTACGGTTAAAACTTCCCTCCCTACCCGTTATAGTAATTAAATTCTCAACTCGATCTCCGGTTAAAGAAGAGAAATTGCTTTTATTAAGTTCTAAATGCTTCACTAAATATGGGTTTACAGTACCTATATCGTTGTTTATACCCGTTGCATTAAACAGGGTAATTCCATCAAAAAGCACCTGATTATTTCCCGAAAAAGATCCTCGAATTACATAATCACCGATGCTTTCTCCACTTGCCATTACCCCAGGATACAGCCGTAAATTGTTAAAAATTAAGTTATTGGATTGTCCGGCTACGAAGGTGTTTCCTATATCCGAAAACTGGATTGAACCTGGTTCTGAAGCAACATTTCCCTCGGTTGGGCTTACGCCATTTAAAACCTCAACTTCCTGTAGTTGCAAAATTTCTGGTTTAAGTTCTAGGGACAAAAATCCACCACTGGCAATTAGCGTATCACTTAATTTATATCCCAAGGAATGCACCATTAACTGCTCCTTTCTATTTCCGGTAACAAAAGAGAAACGACCATTTTCGTCGCTTAATACCCGCTTATTTCCGCATTGAATAACCGAATAAGGCAATACTTCTCCATTTTTCGGTTCACGGATTACTCCATGATATAGAAATTCCTGCTGAATTTGATTCTCTCCTATCCCCGCAAATGGCTCAGATGCTTGCGGATTTTGAGTAATCACAAAAACGGTTCCTACCTTATCCAGCTTTAGTCCACACAACTTAGCTAAATGCGCTACAGCCTCTGAAATATTTGAGAAATTTTGATTGACCGATACCCTACAAGCATCAGATAGTTCAGCATTAATAGAAAGTTCAAAATTGTAACGATCACTAAGCTCCAGTAACACCTCGTTTAATACCTCCTTATCATAATTAAGTGCAACAGTATTTTGCGCACTTAAAAAGGCACTTAATTGGAGAAGTAAAATCAGGAGCGCGGTTCGCATAATCTAATCCCCACTAGAAATTACAAAACGGTTGTTATCGCTGGTATTAAATTTTAAGTTAAAGCTTTTACATACCACCGTTAAAGCATCTTCTTTACTCAGCGACCTAGAAAAAACTCCGGTGTAATAGTTGTTGTAAATTTCTTTAGATCCTACCAAAATTTTCACACCGTAATAATTTTCAAAATCCTTAAACACCTTTCCTAGTGGAGTGGTATTGTATGAAAACCGATTTTGTTTCCAGCTTAAAACGGCTACCTCATCTGCCTTTTTCACCTTTATCTCCTTTCCTGGTTGGATATCTACCAATTCGCCAGGCGTGATTTGTTTTTCCGTCCCCTGGGTATTTTTCACAGCCACTTTTCCAGTAGAGCAATAAACTTGATAGCCATTGTTGCGAGAGAAAATGTTGAAAGAAGTTCCCAACACCCTTGTTGATCCCAAACTAGAACTAACCTCGAAATTCTTACCCTTTTTCACCTGAAAAAAGCCCTCGCCCTCCAGCTTTAATTCTCTGGAAAAATTCCACCAGTATGGAAAATAAGTAAGTTTAGAATTAGCATTAAGCACTACTGAGGATCCATCGGGCAAATCCACTGTTTTGGATTCAGCAAACTGGGTAGTAACCACTTTCGTGGATAAGCGCATAAATAAAAACGCCCCTATTAGTGCCGCTACACTAGCAGCAGCAACGTACCTAAAGTAAAGAGGAATTACCTTGCCTATAAAAGATTTAGATTTTGTTTCAATTCCATTGGAAAAAAGGTCCTTTTCCAAATCGGCCCATACCGCTTCCTTACTCCTACTGTAGCGAGTTTCTACCTTAGAAAAAAGCTTTTTTTCCTCTGGACTAGGTGTGTTATCAGGATGATTGGACGACATGATGTAATGCTTTTCTTAATTCTTGTAAGGCTCCGTTCATTCGCTTTTCCACGGCTTTCACAGATAGGTTTAAACAAGCCGCTATCTCCTTGTAACTCATTTCCTCCTGGCGACTCATTAAATAAACGGCCCTTCGTTTTTCCGATAGTTTCCCAAGGGCTAGTTCATAGACTTTTTTTAGTTCTTTAAGGTCCATGGCTTCTTCAGTTGAATTGGGGTTTTCGGACTTTAAATGCAGTTGATATTCCTGTTGTTTGTTTTGCTTCCGGTATTCCGAAATCCAGGTTTCTTTAGCAATTTTATAAACCAAACTTCGGGTTGCGTCTCCTTGAAACTCCAATTGCTTCTCCCATATTTTAACAAAAGTCGACTGCACTATATCCGTGGCAAGATCGGGATCTTTGCACCGGAAACAGATGTAGTTTCTAACTTCTTCGAACCACTGGTCGAAACAATATTTAAATTCTTGTTGGGTCAATGTGCTTGAAAGATAAAGCGGTACACTAAAGTGCACCGCATATCCAATTAAAATCAGTCTTTTTTACAAGCTTCCATAGCAGCTTCGAACTCTTCGACATTATTTATTACGCGGGTAGATCCGTCTCTAAATTTAATAGTAACTGGAAACTGCACTTTCCCCCTTCCATCAATATCTGGATTGTTTTTATGCCATTCGTGTACCAATCTCCAATCCTTTCTTTCGGTTAACTCTATCAGCGTTTCTCCATCGGGCATTAGCAAGGTAAAGGGATACACCTTTTTAAAACAAAGCAGGGGTTTGATGGCATCGCGACAAGCGTCTTTGGCTTCTTCCAACTGATCCTGATCTGTGATGGTCACAACGGAATCCTTGTAGACAATCTCAAGTGGAAATACAAACTCTGGACGATCCGTTAGGTCTGGATTGGATTTATAGTAATGCTTCACTTTTCGCCAGTCAGCTGGACTCGCTAATGTAACTTCACCGGTATCTGGAAGAATTATTTCTAAAGGATAAACAAAACGGAAACATTCTTTAAGACGCTTGCGAATAAATCTTCCTTTTCTTTTTTTCTTCCCCCTTAATTCGCGACCGTCTTCGGAAAAGTACGTAGTTCCTTGGTCGCCAATATAAGCTCCTTCTGCTCTAGTTAAACTTACCTCATACCCGATCCCATTAGCCTGCAAAGCTTCGGTTACCACATCCCCGTCGTAATCGTTTTCAATTATGTTTAAAGACAAGGCTGGAAGATCCGCTTCGGTGATGGCGCTCTTTTCTGCACTCTGAATGGCAGCTATAAGTTCATCATCTGAATTAATTTGGGAAACTGAGTTGTGGTCTTTCTTACAAGCGAAGAACACCGTTGCTGCGATAATTAACATCGCAAACCTGGATAATAATTTTGAAGTTTTCATGACTTTTCGTTTTAGCGTTTGGTTATATACCGCACGAAAAAGCCATTACCCTACCTTGATTGAAAAATTTTAATGATGTACCGATGAAACTGTGAAAGGATTGAGCAATGGAACAATTTGGAAATGTGGAAATTGAGGCGCTGCCCGGGTAGGTTGACGATGTGCTCCAAATAATTAAGTTGGTAGGGCATTGCATCTGAGGTTGGATTGCAAATCCAATGGGGCGTCCGTTGGAGTTTGGTTGGAGTAGTTCTGGCATGAAGATGGGATTGATTTGCATGGCAAATCATCCTTAATGGGGAGACGCTCCTAAATACACCTATCCCACAAGCGTAAAATGCGAAGAAAACAACAGGTTCGAAACTAATAATTATATTTTAACCTCTTATCCAAACACTATGATTACACCTTTTCTGAAGAAGACCTCTTTAGACGTTCCGTTGAGAAACTTAATGATATAAACATAGGTTCCTTTAGGGACTTTCTGGCCATTCATTTTACCATCCCACCCTTTTTCTGGGTCGTTTGAAGAAAAGATTTTAACCCCCATTCTACTCCAAATCTCAAGAGTATATTGAATTGGGACAATACCAGAAAAAATCGGTACAAACACATCATTTACGCCATCTCCATCGGGAGTAAAGCTATTAGGTATAAGGACATCAGATAAAACATCTTGCAAATAAAGATCCATGCAGTACTCATCAACACAACCAAGGGTTGTACTGACCTCCAAACAAGCCCTTGCAGCAAATGATTCATCAATGGAAAGACTTATTGTATCGGGATTAAATCCAAAGTACGCTTCTGCTGATCCACCAAAATCCCACAAGTAAGCATCTCCATTAATACTTAAGTTTTCAAAGGTGAAATTATACCCTAAGTCTACTTTGGTCTCTTTGTAAACGAATAATGCGGTTGGTTGGATTCTGTAAATAATAGAATCCTGAAACAGTCCAATGCACCCGTCATTATTGACTTCCAACTCAAAATTATATGCACCAAATACAGGAGCTGAAACTAAAAATTTATTGGTCGAGTTTTCTAATGAAATATCCAAACTGTCAGAAGTACCTGAAGAAATTCTTATCTCTGAACTGGTAGATTTTACTTCTACCGAAACCTCTTTTTTGCCACAGGTAGGGTTTTCAAAAACAATATCAACAATGGGTTTAGATTTCCCCTTAACATCTGAATCCAATACGCTACTACAGCCATTTTTGTCAGTAACCGTTACCCTGTATGTGCCAGAAGCTATTCCTGCATTTACTTTACCACTAACATTATTAGACCAGTTAAAGGTTAAATTTCCAGTTCCACCTTTTGCGGTAGCTGATAAATATCCTCCCTTTTCACCTATACAAGTATTTACGATAGAGTCTATTTCCAATTCTATTTCTGGTGGAGCTACCAGATTAAAGTCAATGGAATCTACACATCCTAACTCCGTAATTATTTTTACGGATCCCAAACCCGCAGGTAAATCTATTCTACTAGAATCAGTAGTACTCTCCCCATCAGACCATTCGAACTGAGCATTCCCTATGGTTCCTGTAGTACCCACTTTTATTTGTCCTGTGCTTTCATTGGCACAAAGTGGGTTTAATTGAGCATCGAGAAATAAGCTAAACAGAGGCGCGCTTTCAATTTCAAAGTCTAGGATACTAATACACCCCTTTGCATCTACTACTTCTATTTCTCCCACCCCGGGCCAAATACTAGTGACAGAAACATCATTGCCAGTAATATTAACCTGAGACTCTGGAATTAAAATGCTGTTTACACGTGCTTTCACTTCAAAAGGCGCTGTTCCACCCTCAATCTTCAATTCTATTAGACCATTTTTATAATCTTCACAAGTTTCATGGACTACATTCTCCAAAATCAGATTTAATTTTTGGGGCTGCCCCACAACAATAGGTTCTATTACTTTACACCGTGGCAGATCAGCATAACTTAAATCAAGGTTATAAATACCGGCCCTTAATCCTTGAATCGCACTTCCAACTGCTGTAAATTCCGTACTATCTGTCAAAGTCCAATTAAAAGCCGCCTCCAAATCAAGACCTAGTGACGTTTCTACCTCAATGCTGCCGTTAAAAAGACCAAAACAAGTTACATCAACAAGGTCCGTCGAAATTACTTGAGGTAATGGAAGTATTTCAGTAGAGTCTTTGATTTCTTGGTAACAAGTTCCTTCTAATAAGGAGAAATAAAATGTTCCAGGTGGCTTTTGATTTTCCAAAGAGAAATTGTTTGCCTTATTTAGGGCAATCTTTTCTTGCATCCCACTTTCATATTGGTAGGTTAATTCGAATTCATAACTATCCTCCTCAAAGAAGAAATGAATGGAATCTGAGGATACACAAGCAAGAGAATCAAGCTCAAAATTAAAGGTTTCTCCAAGTACATTAACTCCAACAGTGTCCCTTGCAATGGGGCATACACCATTGGCAATACTAAGAACATAAGTAGAAGTGTCTATTGGGACATCTACCCAGGAATTTTGAGTTTCCTCAAGAACATCAAAACTTTCTGTACCAACCGATTTTTGCCATGACAAAAACTCTCCCTCATAACTTGCTGAAACCACTATAGTATCTGGGGAGCAAAGCGCGCTATGGGAGACATCAAGATCAAGAATGGATGCTCGTTTATCAGGTTTGTCGATAGTAAAGTTGGAATAGGACACGCAAATATCATTTACCAATTTTGCTCTTGCTGCTACAGATATATTCTGAAGGACAATTTCTACAGGATTTACCTTGTTATTTAGAGATTCAAAATCAGAAATCAATGGATTAAACACTTCCCAATCCACTAGGGAACCCGTAAATTCTTTTAAAAGAAGGAAAACTGTATCACCCTCACAATAGGCTTCCTTATCTGAGGAAATAATGCCGGGGTCAGGATACTCTAAAACATCTATAGAAATTTCATTACTCACTGGGGCATTGGGACCAGAATATGCTCTCAAACGGAAAGTACCCGACTGTGTTGGCTGAATGGTAAAATTAGTAGAAGGGATTTCATAAAATTCTTCAAAGGTGGAACCTCCATCCATTTTATATTCTAGATATATTGGCGATAAGGAAGACTGACATTCAATTGTTATCTCATCCCCAATGCAAATTTTATTCTTATCAATCACCAATATTGGAGGCTCTTCATGTTCTGCACAATCTTCAAATTTCACGTATGATACTCGACTTGTATCTTTACATGATGGAAAAAATTGGTGTTTTACAATGGCTCTATAGCTTCCGGTCTCGGTAACAGATAAAGTAGAACTGGAGCTTTTGTAGTTCCAGCTATTATTATCTTCTTTATACCATGTGTTGGAAAAACCCTGTAAACCAAGCAGGGGAAGCGAATTTTCATCGCAAGCTTCAAAACAACCACTCATAACTAGTTCCGCGTTAGGCATGGGGTATACCTGAAGGTGTTTACTTGTAGTTTTACTGCATCCAAATTCATTGGTTACCGTTACGAAATGAGTTCCGCCTTCAGCTGTATTTAAAAAACTACTTCTAGAAGCATTGGTATTCCAATAATAACTTAGATTCTCCTCATCGGTATCCACCTCTAATTTTGCCTTTCTACCCTCACAAATGTCAAAACCAACATCACTTACTAATTCAACATTTCCAATTTGGTGTTTTTCTACATTAAATGGTTTTGAAGTACCCTCACAACCGGTGATATCATCGGTTTGGGCAACTACAAAATCACCCTCTTTATCTGAATATATGGTATTTCTTAAAGAAGTTTGACCAACTCCGTCTACCTTCCATGCATATGAATGGTCCCTAACAAAGTCTACACTGACCCCATTTACATTATTACAAAACCCTGGAGCGGACGGGGAAAAAATAACAGGTTTCGGTCTTAAATTTACCCCCACCTCTATGGGGTCAGGTATTTGTAAACACCCAAAATCATCAATTAAGGTTACACCATATTTACCTTCGTTTTTTGCGTAAATCGATTTAGTCGTTTTAAGATTTGACCATTCAAATTGCACACCATTGGGTGCAGATAAGTGTGCTGAATCTCCTTCACAAATTGGTACGGCATCTAATACAGATATTGAAACATTTTGTGGAGAATTCACATTTACAGTTAATGTTTTTTGATTACTACAACCTTTTTCGTCTATTGCACTTAGGGTAATGTTATTAGTACCCACATTTTTAAAAGTGAATATAAATTCATCGAAATTTGACACAACAGTACCATCAAAATCAAATTCATGGTAAATCGATGTGTTAAGTGTAGGTGTGGGAACTAAAATACTAATGGGTGTGTTTATACATAAAGGACCTGCTAGATCAAAATCGACAATCGGTTCAGTAACTGTTATTACCTGAGACGATGTTTGGCTACATTCAGAATTACTAACCCTAAGGCTTACTGTATATGATCCTGCGGAACTGAATCTATGACTTGGAGTTTTAGAATTGGAAAAATTATTAGAGCCCGAGGAAGGGTCTCCAAAGTTCCATTCCCAATTGGTCACATCATTACCTGGAATCCAAGAGGAAGTTTCCTCAAAATATATTTCCCTTCCGTCACATTTATTGGGGACAAAAAAATCAGCGTTTAAGGGTAAAATAAAAGCTTTTGTTTCGCTATAGGAACAATTTGTTGGGTCACCGTTTTCATCCACTCCGGGCAAGTTACCTAGTAAAGTTGCCAAATATTCACCAGCATCCATTTTGTATTCATGCACAACGACCTCTCCTGGTGAAGTAAAGTTATAGCTATCACCGTCTCCAAATTGTAATCTTAAATTACTAGCATTTGAAGAAGATGTGTTTGTGAATGTAATTTCATTACAATTTTGTGACATGGTAAAAGACACCTCACCACTGGACTGAAAACAGTTAGGTGGTACTTGATTGCAAGTACTTTGGAATACAGAAAAATCTCGGGAGTTTTGGCACCCATAATTATTTGAAACCAAAACATTATATTCCCCAGTACTATTCACATTCAAAGTGTGATTTTTAGCACCGGGAATAGTTGTACCATTTTTGCTCCATTGATAATTGTACTGTACAGCATCTAGGGTAAATAAATCTATATCAACAGCATCACCTTGACAAACTTTTCGCCAGGAAGGGCCACCTATAACCCTAGGTATAGGGTTTGGTTCAGCTTCAAACAACTTACTACCCTTACACCCTACATTATCAATATAGTTAAGAACAATTGCCCCTTTTTGACTGATATTAAAGCTATTGTTTGTGCTCACTAAGTCGCCATTAAACTCCCAGGAAATTACATTACTTGCATTTGTGGTAACGCTTGAAGAGCTACCAACACAAAAGGGTTGAGAAATATTAATTTCAACTGGTGATGCTGCCTTAATGCTAATAGGTTTACTTATTGTTTGCATTGTATTTCCACAAGCTTCAACTTCTAGTTTTACTGTTGCACTTCCAGCATAGTCGTTAAATTGAATTTTGGGCTTTTGAGTATACTGCCCAGAAACTATTACACCTGCTTTCTCAGGAATTATTGTCCATTTAAAATCACCGTCGAATTCAGTTATACTTTCACCATCAATCAGAGCTTCCAGTGCTAGATCAGAATATGTACAGAAGCTACTTTCCATAGAAAAGTCTATATCCAGTCCACCAAAAACTGAAACCTCCTTCTCACTGGTATCCCCAGGACACATAAGAAAATTTCTATTAATTAAGCTTGCTGATAAAATACCATTGGGATCGGTCCATTCAACATCAACGTAATTTCCTGAGCGCACTTTAATGCTTCCTCCTTCAATCCTCCAGTTAACTCTATAACTATTTAAATCAAAGAAGTTTGTTTCGTACCTATATGGTTTACCTATGCAGATGAGGCTATCACCAGTTATAAAATCAACGGGAGGCGCAGCCTTGGTTACTGAAATTACTTGTTGCTTAGTCGACTTACAAAATTGGGGGTCGGTATTTTCGTAGGTAACAATTGCTCTATTCCCAAAACCTGCTTTTATAGTTAACTCGTCAGATTCAATATTTTCTATACTGGCACCCACAACGGACCATTTACCACTGTTGGAGTTACCAGAATAAGCTTTACCCGTCTCCCCTGCACAGAGGTTAGTGGGAGCTGATAAAAAATGTTGTGGTTTTACATTAACCTGTAATTCAGAATTACCTGAGCAATTTAAAGTTGGATTGAAATAAGATAACTTTACTTTTCTAGAACCAACCCCATACCAATTAACAACTATGTTCGATAAATTGGATTGCGAAATAATTTCACCACTGCCCTCTATAGACCAATTATACTGCACCCCTGGAATGGGATCAATATGGTACGTATAATTCCCATATGCACATGGTTCAACCTCGCCTTTGATTGATATAGCATCCGTAATTATGGGCACTTTGACAATAGCCTTATCTGGACATAAGTTTCCTTCACAGTCAGCAACTTCCAACTCCAATATACCAGTTGTTACCTGTTGGTCCCAGCCAACCTCTATCGTTTTTGTTCCTTGACCTTTTTTGATGGTCCCTCCTATTACATTCCAAGAAAAAAAAGCGCAGGCCTCAGAGGTATTATATAATACTTCAGCACCAAAACAGGCAGGTCCAACACAATTAATAGTGGGAGCAATTTTATCACTTATGGTAACCGGTTTAATTACCGAATCAGCACAGTTATACTCATTGTATGCTAATAATTTTACCAAGTACTCCCCTGGGCTACCATATGCGTGAACCGGGTTAGTCTCAGTTGAGATAATTCCATCCCCGAAGTCCCACAAAAACTTCTTTGCCTCTTGGGTTGTATTTTGGAAATAAACATCCCCCCCTATACAACTATTATTCGCTTCGAAATTTGGTGCTGGCTTTTCAAATACTGAAATACAAATTTCAGTGGAATCTTTACATCCGAATTCATTCGTTAAAAATAATTGCAAATTTGTGTTTGTACCAGATTCCCAATCTACGGTAACAGCGTTCTGGCTATTTTCACCTATCAATTGTCCTCCATTCGAAACCCATTGATGCCCACTACCAGATGGAAACTGAGACCTATAATTTGCTGGTATATTTTCACAAACAGGACTACAGGTAAAAATTGTTGTTGAATCCTGGAAAGGAATTGTATCGATCTGCGAAATGTCATCAAAATTATCTTCAGAGTAGAAAATATCACCTAGTTCATCAATAATTACGGCTTTAGGATTAGGGTTAATGGTAATTTCGATTTTACTGGTAACCCTCTCTCCATTGGCATAGGTCCCCTTTAGCACAACTTCTCCATTCCCACTTCTTCCCCAAAATACTTCTATAGAATCATTAACTTGCGTGAAATAATTGCTTCCAAAAATCACCCATTCAACCTCAACAAAATCTTGGTCAGCCCTATACATAGCCCGTACTCCTTCACAGACTTCCTTTTTCCCAATAATTTCTACAACCCCTTGCCCAGCTACATTAATTGTTAATACAGAAAGGAGTAAAAAATATATGTATCTCATTTATTTCAAATTACTCAGACCACTGAATTCAATAGACCACGCAGAATTCAAAAGCAAACTAATAATAGTTAAATTTTAACAAAAGTATATTAAATTATTCAACTAAAATTGGATTCTACGACCAAGTAATTGTTAAATAACATGTAACTGCCAAAGTGAAGCAATGTAGAAATGAAGCGCTGCCCAAGTGCTTACCTACGGTGTCACCAATGCAATTTGGCTAATTAAAATAGAAGAATAGCCCGTCACATCTGAGGTTGGATTGCAAATCCAATGGGGCGTCCGTTGGAGTTTGGCTGGAGTAGTTCTGGCATGCAGATCGGATTGATTTGCATAGCAAATCATCCTTAATGGGAGGCGTACTCGATAAAAGCCGCAAAAGGGATTTTGCTGCTGTTTTTGTTTTTCAGAATTCCCCTTACAAAAGCAAGCTTAAACCTTCGGCTCCAGAGGAAAATGGGGATTGATTTGCATAGCAAATCATCCTTAATGGGAGGCGTACTCGATAAAAGCCGCAAAAGGGATTTTGCTGCTGTTTTTGTTTTTCAGAATTTCCCTTACAAAAGCAAGCTTTTGATGGTAAATTCTGAAAAACAAAAAGCCACAACTTTCGTTGTGGCTTTTATCGTGACTCTGCAGGGATTCGAACCCCGAACCTCCTGATCCGTAGTCAGGTGCACTATCCAGTTATGCTACAGAGCCTTTTCGGGGTGCAAAGATAGACTTTTTCTTTAATCCTCCTACACTTTGCTCTTAATTTACTTCGGCGCTCAAATCGCGATTTAATAGGCTGGTACACATCTGTACCATCTCCTCCAATTCTCCTTCTTTCACCACACATTTACCTCGGTAATGCACTATATACGCACATTGTTCAGCCTGTATGGGATCATGCTTACACACATCCACCAAACAGTCTATTACATGATCAAAAGTGTTGACATCATCATTAAATAAGATCAATTGGTGCTCTTTTTGTTCTTCGAGCAACACATCTACTTCGCTGTATTCTTGCTCCTTTACTCCCGCCATTGCCGATTGATTATTACTTTTTCTATTCAAATCTTTCTAAAAACGCCGATTTACTGGTTCTGGTTGCCATCTCAAATAAATACTCTGGCTCACCCTTTTTAACACTCAGCTCCTTGTCTTTATCCTTTAACTCATTCAAACGCCCCATATACTCCTCGTTCGGAGAATAGGTTTGCATGCGTGGCTTTTCATCGAATTTGTACCTGTAGTAGTACCACTGCTGCGGATCTAACTCATAATAAAGATTGAGCTCATTCCCTCTTTTGCTCTTCATTACTTGCATCTTCCCACGCATCTTTGCAAAAACAGGAACATCATCTATACTCGCTATACCAATTGGAGAATTGGTTACCCAAGAAACTTGTGCCGTATCCCAAACAAAATTTAAGTCGGCCAAAACATAACTCTTCTGCATGCTTTCTGGAATTTTATCCAGCATACCCTTTTCATTTAAGGATTTCTCAAGTTGCTCTGCATCCTTTCCTCCTACCCATGCCTTAGCTGCTTCAACATAATTGCTGGTAGCAATGTTCATAGGCTGTAAAAATGGAAACTCCTTAATTTGGTTGTTGATAATGCCCAACATTTTCTTATCGAAGAAAAAGTCAACCGTTACCAAGCCTTTTAGTTCTGTTTTCCCACTAGAATAGGTGTATTTGGTTTCACCCAATCCAGCTAGCTTAACTTGCCCCAATGGTATTCCAAAATCGAATTCTCCTTGCGAAGAAATGTTACAAGTCTTCGTATTTAAGGCAATTACATTCCCCTCTTTACCTCCTTCGTTTCTCGATTTAGATCCTATCATATAAGAACTAGAGGCGTCATCGTACCATAAGTAACCCGCGCCTTTGGTTATTTCGGCATCAGTAGGATTTATTTTTCTGGAAATAAAGGTGGGGTAAATCTGGTTTTGATCGTTATTTAAAACAATCCCTGCTGCCAGTTTTTCACCAGCATCATTTTTCATTTCACCCGTTATCGGGATCAATGCGTTCTTAGGATCTACCTGTCCTTTAAAAACTAGCCAGTTTCTGGTAATACGATCACAATTGGTTTGCAGCCTGGTAGAACCACTAAAGTTCAATCCTTTTTGCAGTGCCATGAGCATTACATTCCCCTTGTAGTCGAAATAGCTGTTTAGCTTAAAATCTTGCTCTTCGGGTATAGTCCCCACAGCAAAGGTATGTCCACCTGTATCTATGCTGATATCCTCAAATTCGATTACTTGTTTTTTACCAAACTCATCTTCGTAATCGTATTTTCCTCTACCTAGATATTTCTTCCTTGAAACTACATCAACCGAAGCTTCGAAAATGGTGTGGAATTGATTGATATAATCTGCCGTAATGGTTGCATTTTGCAAGGTTTCCATTTCGGCATTTGCCAGGATATTTACCTTACCGCCATCTGGCTCTATAAAGGCATCCGCCACGGTAATCTTTTCTACCTTTTCTGCACGGATTACATTTTCCTTTATATCATAAACCGCCAATGGTGCTACAAATTGTAAGCTGTCTTTATCTGGATGTATGGATACCAACTTAGATGCCAACGAAGTTGAGTCTTCTGCCGCGCTTTGTCGGGTTGATGACATTTCAATTTTTTCATCCTCTATTAACCACTTGTAATTATCCATAAAGGCCACATACTGGTTCTTTGGGAAAGTAACCTTTGATTCATTGATATCATTGGCCGTGAAATTCCCCACTTTATAGGTAAAGTCTATATGGGCCTGCACATTTTGTGTTTCTATAGCCAACACCTTCTCATCTATAGATTTCAACTCAAAATCTGCGGTATCCGCAAAGGCATTTGCGTTGTTATAGGTAAAACGATCAGAGATCACCTTTCCTTTAAACATAGACAGCGACCCCGAACCCTCTAATCCAGCTGGTCTCAAGGTTAAGTCTCCTACTTGCTGCGCCTGATTGGCGAACATGTTCAATGGCGTTTTTATCGTCTTAGCCACTAACTTGCTCTCTTTATCTCCAGCGAAAAGGGTAAAACCGAAATCTTGTCCATTAAAATCTGGAACATCTGGCGATGCTTTTTGCTTAACGTTCTCTATTTTTTGAGCCAAGGCATAGGTTGAATCTGGAAGGAAATTAAAGCGTTTACTATAAGACTTGGAGGTTACGTATTCAACCATTCCATCCCCTTGCAATCCTTCGTCGCTAAGCGTAATGTTGTTATCGAACTTTGCCACGTTTCCATACATGGGCAGCCCACCCTCAGGAGCTTTGTACTTAAATCCTAAAGAATAATCCTCCATTACAATAAGGGAGTCGTTTATATCTGGGAATATTCCAGCCGAAACCAGGGTTCCCGGCATTCTAAAGGCCGATTTAGAGAAGTTATCCAGTGAATCTAGGGTGATTGGATTTATCTTAAAGTAGAATTCATCTTTTTTATATGCACCACCCTGTACCGACGGTTTTTCGTAATAGGTAAATGCATCTTCGGTAGTCTCTAAAACAGGATACTGCGCCTTATCTGCATTTAACCCAGACTTGTTTAGCGGGTTATCTATGAATAAAGTACCTGTAATGTTGTAGATAGGTGTACGGATAGGCGTAAAGCGCATTCTACCATCCTGACTGTATGTTTGAAGATACATGAGGGCAGAATCGGCTTTGGGAATTTCCACCTGAAATTTTTCGTAATTAAATTGGAAGGAATCTCCATATAAATCGAAGTTCCCCGCTTTTAAAACCCCGTCAAATTCAAGGTCTCTATTCTTCTTAACACGCAGGTACTCCGACCTCTTATCTAGGTAGATGGATACGGACTGCGTATCGGATAAAGCCACCTTTTTAACCCCAAAAAGATCTAAGTTGTAGTTGTTTAAATCTAACTTCCCATTTGGAATATCGGTAGATCCAGTATAGGAATCCATCAAAAGCACATCGTAATCTACCTTTCCCCCATTGGCTAGGATAAAGTCGAACATTTTATCCTTCAGCGTAATCATTTCTGTATCGATATCGTAATACAGGAAACCCTTATTTGCCAGGCTAATTATCAGCACCTTAGCATCCACAATTGGGTATCGAACATAGGCCGCAAAATCATCGAGCCTAAAAGTTAGCTTATGCATTTTATTGCTATACCCCCGCAACTGTATTAATGGCGATGGCTGACCAGGCATTTGCAAAGCCTGAAAACGCTTGGGATCGAAAAAGTTAGAAGATTCGAAAGTAGCTCGGGTAGCTGCAGAAGATTTCAACTGACCAAACTCCACATAGTCGTTACCTCTATTCCATGCAATACGATCTACATAGATATCAAGTTGGTGATAGGAGGAGAAAAATGGAGAGTAGGAAATACCTTCATCTCCCCTTAAAATCTCCAGCAATTCTTTCTCTCTATCGTACTTAAAAATAGCTCCAGAATGATAAATGGAATCGCTACCCAAAATCACTTTTACTTCTGCTAATGAGCTACTAAGACGATCTGGAGAAATGTAAAACCCAATGGAATTAGCTTCAACAAATACCTTTCCGTTTTGCTTAAATCTAAGTTGACAGCGATTTAATGGGTCTCCCAAGCCGCTAAAATTGGCTCCTTTCAGTGCAAATCCTCCACGGTAGTCAACATCTGGGAGGATGTCCTTTATTTCCACCGATTTCTCGTTACTCACAAAAGCTGGATATTTGGCATCAGAAGGATCTTTGATGGCCACCACCTTATCAGTAAATTTTCCGGTTAAGCTCTGGGGAAAATACTCGCTTACCAGGGTAGCATTGTCGGCATCGTAAAAAGAAGACCTCAATTTAATTTCAAAACCTTTAAGGTCGGCGTAGTTGGTGCTAGGATCTAACCCTACGCGTTCCCAAGTAACTTTGGCCTTTTCTCCGTAGAACACACCCTGTGTTGGTGACAAAATCCCCTCCACTTCTTCCAACTGCATAGAGTCGGCCTTTTGCGTACAAACCAGTCGATTGTTGCTAAACTTAATACCGTGCAAGGTATCGGCAAATAATTCATAATCTGCATTTCCTACCGACCATTTTACTGCGTTAGATTGGTAGATTACCCTTTGTTCGGTTAATAAAAAGGTGGTTTCTAGGTAGTCGGATAATTTGTTTTTAGATCTTCCATCAGCCAATTCTAGAACGGAATTGGTAAAGGCTTCGAAATTACCTCCACCTCCAGCACCATTCTTTAGGCGCATAGTTGATATTAAAAGATGCGTAAAATGTGGGGTGATTGGAAAACGCTTTTTCACCATTTTTTCCGAAGCATCGTATATGAACTCCTCGACACTCGCGCTTAAACCAGGAGCCTCCCAAAAAGGTAAAAACTCCTCCTCTATTACCTCTTTATAATAATCTGGGTTTGCATCTTTTATTGCCGATTCCACGGCTGCCCAATACTCCTTTTTGGAGCGCGGAACTTCTCTTAAATATTGCGCCTCAATTCCTTGTATACCTAAAAAGGTAAAAAGTAATAAGGCAATAATGTTACTTCTGTAACTGTAAAAGGCACCAGTCATTCTTAAGGGTTTTATTAATGCGCGTTAAACCGAGTTCATTTGCTTTGGTCACCAATATTTCCACATCCGAATTGTAGAAACCAGAGAGAAACAGATCTCCTCCCTGCTTAAGGGCTGCAGCATATTTATCCATATCCTGAAGCAAAATGTTACGGTTTATATTCGCGAGTATTAATTCGTATTTCTCTTGCGGTATCCCATTGGCATCGCCGTGTAAAAAAGCAGTTTTACTACAGTTATTTAACGCAGCATTATCCATTGCATTTTGTACCGCCATTTCTTCAATTTCTATACCAAGCGTTTTTTTGGCACCTAGCTTTTCGCACAGGATGGCTAAAATTCCTGTACCAGACCCCATGTCTAACACCGATTTATCCGTCACTGGGTAATCGAGCAACATGTTACACATTAGATAGGTAGTTTCGTGGTGACCCGTTCCAAAAGACATTTGAGGGGCGATAAGTAAATCCATCTTCACCCTTGTGTTCTCTGGGTGAAAAGGAGCGCGTATCAATAGCCTATCCTCAATTTGTATGGGCTGGAAGTTAGACTCCCAAACTTCGTTCCAGTTTTGATGCTCGTGTTGTTCTACTGTTATTTCAACTTTCGAACTAGCAAGCCAAGCGTGGGATTTAACCTCTTCCACCAAATCATTTTTGTAATCATCGGTGGGAATAAAAGCCTTAAGACCTTCAGAGGTTTCTTCAAAAGAATCGAATCCTAATTCCGCCAAAATCGGATAAAGAAGCTCCTTTTGCTCTAGCGGAGAAATGCTAATGTTCCAGCTGGTATATTCCATTTAAAAGGAATTTGCTATTTGAAGAAAATCGTTTGCTTTTAGGGATGCTCCCCCAATTAATCCACCGTTTACATCCTTACCACCAAAAATTTCTTTGGCATTTCCGGGTTTGCAGGATCCACCATATAGAATTGGTGTTTGTGTATTAAAGCCATTCTCTGAAAGAATCTTTCTAATAAAAGCATGCATTTCTTGAGCCTGCTCTGCACTGGCAGTTTTTCCAGTACCAATTGCCCAAACTGGCTCATAGGCCCAGAGCACCTTAGCACTTTCCGCTTCTGAGAGGCCCTCAAGAGCAGCGAGAATTTGTTTTTCTATTACCTGAAAATGCGTTTCATTCTCTCGTTCGTGTAATAATTCACCTATGCAAATAATCGGCTGAATACCGTCTTTGAGGAGACTCTTAACCTTTAGGTTTACATCGGTATCGGTCTCCTTAAAAAGCGTTCGTCTCTCAGAGTGACCTACGATGCAGTAATTAATTCCGAGGGAGGAAAGCATACTGGTAGAAATCTCACCGGTGTATGCACCGTTATCACTGTGATATACATTTTGTGCAGCAAGGGAGATGTTCTCTAAATCGCGCAAGGCACTAGAAAATTCTGACAGGTAAATTGCTGGTGGAGCAATAATCAACTGGACATCATCGGGTTTTGAAGATCTAGAAATAATAATCTCATCAAGAAGCTTGGCTGCCTCGTGATAGTTCATGTTCATTTTCCAATTCCCTGCTACAATCTTTCTCATGATTTATTTAATCTAATTCTTGGATCTAGGTAGGCATAACTGATGTCTACCAGAATATTAATAATTACAAAAACGGCTGCAAAAAATAATACTGCACCCATTACTACCGGTTGGTCTTCGTTTTGGAGCGCTTCGAATAACTCCAGCCCCAAACCTCTCCAACCAAATATAAACTCTACAAAAACTGCACCAGCCAGCATGCCTGCAAACCACCCCGAGGCGGCCGTAATAACAGGATTTAAAGCTGGAGCTAATGCATGATGAATAAAAATCTTGGTATCCGAAAGCCCCTTCGCTTTTGCGGTGCGAATATAATCGCTACTCAGCACATCGAGGAGCGAATTCCTTGTGAGTTGGACAATTACCGACAAAGGTCTAATTCCCAAGGTCAAGGTTGGCAAAATCAAACTCTTTAGATTTAACACCCTGCCTTTAAATGGATCTATTTCGTACAAGGACCCGGTCATATCTAAACCAGTCCCGCCCATTTCAATGCCCGGAAGCCAAAACGAGGCTGCTAGTATGCCAAGGAAAACAACATTTACCCACTTTCCCCTGGGTGCTCTTTTTAATTTGGGATATATAAAAACATATAGCACCAAAAGCAGAATGGGAACAATAGGTAAGCTAAAAGATTCTGACCATTTAAAACCGAATAACCAGGATATTAGCATTCCCACAAAAAATGAAGGTCCGGCCATTCCCAAGGCCGATATGGCAATGATAAACTTATCCCACCCCTCTCCTTTTTTAAAGGCGGCAAATGCCCCCAAAAGCACACCCAAAATCATGGCCAATCCAATTGAAAAAAGGGCGAGAATAAAAGAATTTGGAATCGTTTCGGCTAAAATATCCCATACCGGGCGCCCGCTTCTATAACTCAATCCTAAATCTGGAGCCTTTATTTCCAACCCTTCGGAAAATCCTATGGGTGATAAGCGCTCTAGGTAGTTTAAATACTGTTCGCTAAGGGATTTATCCAAGCCATATTTAGCGCGAATACTAGTCAAGGTAGCCTCATCGGTAAATTGCCCACCCAACATGCGCGCAGGATCTACTGGATTAACTGCGAAAAGCAAAAATACCAAGCTTAACACCCCAAAAAGGAGCGAGCTGCCATAAAGAAACTTTTTTAGGACAAATCCCAGCAAGAGCGCATTATTTTAATTCCGCAAGGGCTTCTGTCAAGGTCGGTAAATCCGTAGCAGGCCATTTACCCTGTATCACGCCATTTTTCATGAGCATAAGCCCAGGATTAGAACGAATAATGGTTTTTAAAACAATGGCATCGGCTTGGTAAAACTCCAAATAGCTTTTGTTACGAAACTTATACTCCGAAATTTCATCGATTGGAGAAGCTGATAGTGCATATACCTTAACCCCCTTAGTCTTTGCTTCTGCCACCAATGCGTTTAGGTCTTCCGATGCGCTTTCATCGGCTTTATTGATATCGTAAAATATCACGAAAAAGCTAGGATTTGATTCCGAGAGTAACTTTTGAGTAACGTCCTCCCCATCCACACTCATAATTCCAAAATCGTGAATAGGTGGCTCGTAACCATCCTTAACCTTATACGGTTGCCCAACAGCTTCTACAAAATCCCATGATTCCCACATTTTGTTTTGCATGTACACATCAGACCTTACCGTTTGCTCTTCGCTTCCACCCTTTTTCTTCAGTTTGTAATCGGTAGCATATTCCGGGGCTTCTAGGCCAAGCTCTTCTGCACTTTTCATTCCCTCAGGAATACTTTTACCCACCGCATAGGGTCTAAAATCCTTTATTGGCAAATAATAAAGTGTATGGGCAGCAAAGGCTATGGTAACAATTTTCACCCATGCAATTGCTGGAATGTCCGACTGCAGTTTAAGTCCGTATTTAGCCGCTACATACCCCGCAAACAGAATAATGGTAAATATCCACGGGAAGCTCCATCCTAACATTCCCAGACTAAACAGAACGATAAGCACTAGTGAAATTGGGAGGATAATTTTATCCTGAACAACTGAATTTTCCTCTACTTTATTTCTTGCGATGAAAATTATGAGAATGAAAACCAATAGAACTACATCCTTGTAGAAAGACTCCCACGGTGTTAACTTAATGGCATCTCCAAAGCAACCGCAATCAGTTACCTTGTTAAAGTAGGCTGAGTAAAAGGTTAGGAAGGTGAAAAACACAATCATACCCAACAAAAGCCAGGCACTTAATTTCATCCTATATCCAAACAGCACTAATGCACCTAGAACTATTTCTACTAAACAAATTAGGAAGGCTAATGGCAGTGCAAGAGGAATTAAAAACTCTAGGTTTAACACCCCTGGCTCGAAATACTCTACCAGTTTGTAGGAAAACCCAAGGGTATCGTTCGCTTTAATTAATCCCGACACAATAAACAGGGATCCAACAAGAATTCTAGCAATTAAGACAAGTGGTCTCATAATTAATTTTCTTCGTTTAGGTGGATTAGTGAGAATAAGCTGTAATTGATAATATCTAAATAGTTGGCATCAATACCCTCCGAAACTAGGGTTTTACCTTTATTGTCTTCTATTTGTTTAACACGTAATAACTTTTGGAGAATTAAATCGGTAAGGGAACTTACGCGCATATCCCTCCACGCCTCGCCATAATCGTGGTTTTTTTGAATCATTAGATCCTCGGCTTTTTTCAACTGCCCTTTGTACAAATCAGAAACGGTATCAAAATCCATTTCAAGTGGGGCATCCTCACCGAGTTCCATCTGTATTAATGCCAAAACCGAATAGTTTACCAAGCCGATAAACTCGTCTTGCTCGCCTTCTGCAATTTTTTGCGTACTCGCTTCTTGTATGGTTCTAATTCGCTGCGCTTTAATAAACAACTGATCGGTAAGAGAACTGGGCCTTAAAATGCGCCATGCTGTTCCGTAATCTTTCATTTTTTTGTGGAAAAGATCACTGCACAAACCTGCGGCGCTTCTATATTGATTTAGAGTCTTGTCGCTTTTCATAAATTCACCCAAAAATAGCATTTTGAGTCAGCCATCAAACCCAAGTTTCAGCCTAAATATCAAGGGACAAATTCACAATTTCTCTGAACCTGTAGTAATGGGTATTTTAAATATCAATGCAGACTCCTTTTACTCGGGCTCTAGAGTAAACGAAAGCGAATTACTTTCTCGTGTGGAAACTATGTTGCTAGAAGGAATGGATATGCTGGATTTGGGCGCTCAAAGTAGTCGACCTGGAGCCTCAGAAATGCCGGAGGAAACTGAAACGAAAATTCTAACTGCTGCGGTATCGGCGCTGAGAAATAGATTTCCCGAATTAATTATTTCAGTAGACAGTTACCGAAAGCTTCCGCAAAAAGCTTGTTTAGATTTGGGTTCGGACCTTATCAATAACATAGGTATTGATGGAAGTGATGAACTTCTTGCTCCCCTGGCTGTAGAATATTTCGCTCCATATATTGCCATGCATATGCGTGGAACACCCCAAAACATGATCACCAAATCGGAATACAAAAACGTACTACAGGAAACGATTTATGAATTATCTGCGAAGGTGAATTTCTTAAAAAAGCAAGGGGTTATAGACTTAATAATAGATCCGGGATTTGGATTTTCTAAAACGCCAAGCCAAAGCTTAGAACTACTAAAAAACCTTGTCTGGTTTAAAGAGTTTGAGCTCCCAATTCTGGCGGGAATTTCGAGAAAGAGCATGTTCTATAAAACACTGGAAATCAACCCCGAAGAGGCCTTAAACGCCACCACGTTCGGAAATACAATTGCCCTACAAAACGGGGCCAGTATCCTCAGAGTTCACGACATAAAAGAGGCGGTGGAACTTAAAAAGTTGCACACCGCCATGTATCATTAATCTTAGAAAAGAATTCCTTATTCTGGTTGTTGAGATTTTTCCTCCAACATCTGTAAAATCTCTTCAGGAGTCATGTACAGCTGGGTAATAAGTGCTTCTGCATCATCTGCCAAATCGTGCTTTGGAAACTCGTCTAAAAGACGCTGATAATTTTCGCGAGCCTTTTCTTTATTCTTCAAATCCTCGTCGTAAATAAACCCTTTAAGAAATATTATTTCTGCTGACTTCTCGCCTTTGGGATACCTTTCAAGATAAGCATCGAACAACTTAATAGCCTTTTCGAACTCACCAGCCGTTCTTCCAGCTTTCCCCCCTTCGAACAACCACTTTTCTAGTTTAACCGTGTTGGGATTTTTCTCTAGCAGAAGCTCAGCAAACTTCACCTGACTTTTAGACTGGCTAATAATTTGGGCCGGAGGTAAATCTTGTTCCAACTTGGCATGTCCAGCCTTTAAGCTATCCACAATTTGCTCCTCAGAATAAGCATCCGAAGCCTTAGGCTCAACACTTGTGCAAGAAACCGCTAATACAAGAACACATAAAAATCCAACTATTCTCATCTTCCTTTCTTTTTTGTGAAAAACTTCATTTTATAGTGAACATCGATTTTACCTTTTGCGATATCGTCTAATTTCCCCCTAAGCATGTTTCTTTTTAGAGGGTGGATGCGATCTGTAAATAATATTCCCTCTACATGGTCGTATTCGTGTTGAATAACACGCGCAGCAAATCCAGAATAGGTTTCTTCCTTAAGCTCCCAGTTTTCGTCGTAGTATGAGATTACCACTTCCGGTTTTCTTTTTACCTCTTCTCTAATGTCCGGGATAGATAAACAACCTTCAGCAAAAGGCCATTCTTTTCCAGATTCCTCCTCAATTATGGGGTTAATAAAAACCTTTTTAAAGTTCTTAAGCAATTCAATCTCGGCAGGGTCATCACCCTCCTCGGGGTCTTCGGCAAAGGGACTTGCATCTACAATAAACAAACGAATACCCAATCCAATTTGCGGAGCAGCCAATCCCACACCATTTGCGGCGTACATGGTTTCGAACATATTGGCTATTAACTCCTTAAGGTTGGGGTAATCTTGATCTATTTCTTCTGCCTCTTTTTTTAATACGGGATGCCCGTAGGCGACAATTGGTAGTATCATATTAATATAGACTCCTATTTAATATCTATGGTTTAAATAATCTTGAAGAATAATGGTAGCGCTTTGTGCGTCTAGCATTCCCTTTTCTCTTCTTTTGCTCTTCTTCACTCCAGCCTGTATAAGACTTTCCATTGCCATTTTCGAGCTAAAACGCTCGTCTACAAAAGCAATATTAATATCTGGAAAACGTTCTTTTACTTTTTTAGCAAAAGCTTCAATTTCCGTCCAAATATCCGAATGCTCCCCACTGGCTCTAAAGGGTTCTCCAAAAACAATGGTTTCGCATTTATGCTTTTGGATATAGCCTTTTAAAAAGTCCATTAACTCTTCTGCAGGCACCATTCCCAAACGGCTTGCAACAATTTGCAAATCGTCTGTTTCGGCCAAACCACAACGCTTGGCTCCATAATCTATGGCTAGAATTCTCGACACAACTTGCAAAAGTATCCATTATGCCTGTAATATTGTGCCCCAAAAGACGAAAGAAATGCAAAACATCATTGAGGCGGCGTGGGAAGATCGTAGCTTATTGGAGAAAAAAGAGACTCAAGAGGCAATTGAGCAAGTAATTTCGGATTTAGATAACGGTAAAATTCGCGTAGCAGAACCTACCGATAATGGATGGAAAGTAAACGAATGGGTTAAAAAGGCTGTAGTTCTTTATTTCCCAATCAAGAAAATGGAGACCATTGAAGTAGGTTGTTTCGAATTTCACGATAAAATTCCTCTAAAGCGAGGATACCAAGAAAAAGGTGTTCGCGTTGTGCCTCATGCCATTGCAAGACACGGATCCTACGTTGCAAAGGGTGTAGTAATGATGCCATCATACGTAAACATTGGAGCCTATGTAGATGGAGGAACCATGGTGGATACCTGGGCTACGGTAGGATCTTGTGCTCAGATTGGCAAAAATGTGCATTTATCAGGTGGCGTTGGTATTGGAGGAGTTTTAGAACCCCTACAAGCTGCCCCCGTAATTATCGAAGATGGCGCCTTTATCGGTTCTCGCTGTATAGTAGTAGAGGGAGTTAAAGTTGGAAAAGAGGCCGTTTTAGGCGCAAATGTTGTGCTAACTAAAAGCACTAAAATAATCGATGTTTCTGGCGATAAAGAAGTAATTTATCGTGGAGAGGTACCACCACGATCTGTGGTTATTCCTGGGTCTATTAGCAAGTCGTTTCCCGCTGGTACCTACAACGTCCCATGTGCCCTTATCATTGGAAAAAGAAAAGAGTCTACCGATTTAAAGACCTCTTTAAACAATGCCTTAAGAGATTTTGACGTTGCCGTATAATGGATAAAATTCTAATTGTTCAAACGGCCTTTATTGGGGATGCCATCCTAGCCAGTTCACTGGTGCAAACGGTTTTAAGAAACCGAAAGGATGTGGAACTTCACCTGCTGGTACGCAAGGGAAATGAAGGACTATTTAAAAATCACCCCAACATTAAGAAAGTTTGGATATGGGATAAGGCGAAAAAGTACAAGTCGCTTTTTGGCCTTATCCCAACAATTAGAAAAGCAAAATTCGATTGGATATTTTGTGTGCAGCGCTTCGGAACCATGGGTCTTTTAACCACCCTTTCTGGTGCCAAAAAGAAGGTTGGATTTCGGAAAAATCCCTGGGCTTTGTTCTTCGATTTTAAAATAGACCATCAAATAGGCGACGGCACGCACGAAATTTCCAGAAATGCAATGCTTTTAACTCCCTGGCTTGGGACCCAACCTACCGCCGAACCGCCGCATTTGGTCATTGGTGAAAAGGAGCTCAATAAAGTACGGACCTATGCAGATGAAAAGGAATTTATCTGCCTATTTCCAGCCTCCGTATGGTTCACAAAGCAGCTTCCTTTTGAAAAATGGCTGGAATTAATTGCAAAGCACCCCGATCAAAAAATATACATTATGGGTGCGCCTGGGGATAAATTATTAGGCGACAATTTAATTTCCCAGACCCAACACAAGAACATTGAAAACCTTTGTGGCAAATTAAACTTGCTCGAATCGGCTGCCTTAATGACCAAAGCGCGCATGAATTATGTAAATGATTCTGCTCCACTCCACTTGGCCAGCGCTACACAAAGTAAAGTGACTGCCTTTTTTTGCTCTACCATTCCACAGTTTGGGTTTGGTCCAACACAACCCGACGCCAAGATTATAGAGACGAAAACTGAATTAAAATGCAGACCCTGCGGATTGCACGGTAAAAAATCTTGCCCCGAGGGACATTTTAAGTGTGGTAGAGAAATAGAGGTTCCTACGCTTAAATCATAAAAAATTTAAAATAAATTGGTGGTTATCGTATATTCGACCCAACAATTCAACAACCCTATTCGATGAAAGTTTTAAAGTTTTTAGGTTTCACCGTGCTAACGATAGTAGCACTATACCTAATTATAGCAGCTGTTAGCTCTAAAGATGTAGTTGTAGAGCGCAGTACAGAAATGCCTTACTCACCCGAGACTGTATTTAACGCCGTTAACGACTTTAATCAGTACCAGGAGTGGAACGCATGGTTTAAACTAGACCCCAACGTAGAGTATGCCGTATCTGGAGATGGAAAATCTATTGGCGACACCTGGTCTTGGAAAAGTGATAACCCAAATGTTGGTGAAGGTCAAATGACGCACAAAGAAGCGGTTCCTGGAAAGAGCATTATCAACGAAATGACTTTCAAGGGAATGGACGGAACATCTAGCGACGTTTGGATCTTTGAGGAAACAGAAAATGGTGGAACAGCCATTACTTGGAAAGCAGAAATGGAAGCACCTTTTTTAATGCGTCCGTTCTTTAGCACTGTTATGGAATCTGGAATTGGGCCATTATTTGAGCAAAGCTTAACCAATTTAGAAGCACATATTGAAGCAACAAAATGGAAAGGTTTTGAAGAAGGAACAGAAGGACCTTTTGAATACATTTCAATTGCTGGACATATTCCTGTAGAGCAAATGGCGGAATTTTTTCCAAAAAACATTGCAGCTTTATTTGCTCATCTTGAAAAAAACAACATCGAACCAGCTGGTGCTCCAATGGGTATTTTCTACAGCTGGGGTGACAGTACCAAGCTAGAGGTTGCTATCCCAGTAGCGGATGAAGTTAAAACCACCAAAACCATAAAAAAAGGAAGCATTGCAGAAGGAAAAGCTGTTACCTATATGCATGTAGGATCTCATGAATCTAGTGAGGCAACACACTACAAAATGGATGAATACATCCAGAAAAAAGGACATGAATTTGCTGGACCGGTGGTAGAAATCTACTTCGACAACCCAGAAGAAGTTGCTGAAGAAGAACTGCGTACAAAAATCATTTACTTCATTAAGTAAACGATTTATATTTTTGCATATTTAAGGCAGAGCAGATAGGCTCTGCCTTTTGCATTTTAAAAATTCCCTCTTACCTATGAACATGGATTTAAAAGAAGCTGCCAAGGTTGTAAAAGACGGTGGGGTAATCTTATATCCCACAGAAACCATTTGCGGTTTGGGTTGCGATGCCAGAAACCAAAAAGCTATTGACCGCATTTTTGAAATTAAAAACAGACCAAAAAGTAAAAGTGTTTTGAGCTTATTTAGCTCAGAACAGATGTTACTTAGACACTTCAAAGACATTCCCGATGTGGCTTGGGAACTCATGGAATTAGCCACCACCCCCACCACAGTTATTTTAGACAATCCTGTTGGACTAGCCCCAGGTGCAGTTAGTGAAGAAGGTACTGCTGCTGTTAGATGGGTAAAAAGCGGCCTCGTACACGAATTAATTGAAATGGTAAATGTACCTTTGACCTCCTCTTCGGTAAATATATCGGGAGAACCACCGGCCCTCACGGTTAAAAAGGTGCCGGCCTATATTAAAGAGCAGGTAGATTACGTGCTGTATGAGCGTGAAGGAGAAATTGGAACAGGAATACCATCCTCAATTATTAGAATTAGAGCAAGTGGGGAATTACAAATCATTAGAAAGTAGATTTTCCGAACTAGAAAAAATATTGAACTCGGAACCCTTTGTCGGAATACGAAAAGCGGTTAAGAAATTAGATCAACCCGCCTATATTGTTGGTGGATATGTAAGAGATTTTCTACTTCAGCGTCCTTGTAAGGACATAGATTTTGTTATTGAAGGGAGCGGCTTAGATTTTGCAAAGGAGAGTGCAAGGTCGCTTCATCTTCCCGTTAAATCCGTAAATACTTTTGCCAATTTTGGTACGGCTGCTTTTCGCTACCGAGACTACGAATTAGAATTTGTAGGTGCTAGAAAAGAGTCATACCGAGAAGACAGCAGAAACCCTTCGGTTGAAGCTGCAACTATTGCTGAAGACCAACTGAGGAGAGACTTTACCATCAATGCCCTGGCCATTGATTTACGAGAAAATGAGCTGGGAAAAATTGTAGACCCCTTCGATGGAATCTCCGATTTGCAAAAGGGAATTATAAAAACGCCAACCGATCCAAACATTACATTCTCGGACGATCCATTGCGAATGCTGCGCGCCATTCGATTTGCATCGCAGTTAAATTTTAACCTTACTGCCGAAGTATTCGATGCCATAAAACACAATGTGGAACGCATTCGAATTATCTCTCAAGAACGCATTACCACTGAACTAAATAAAATTCTGGGTAGCCCAAAACCCTCGGTGGGGTTTAAATTGCTTTTCAAAACGGGCTTACTTCAGGAAATTTTCCCCGAAATGGCCGCCTTGCACGGCGTAGAATCTATTAATGGAAAAAAGCACAAAGACAACTTTTACCACACCTTAGAGGTAATAGACAATATCTGTGTGGAAACCGATAACCTTTGGTTAAGATGGTCGGCCCTACTCCATGATATTGCCAAACCAAAAACTAAAAGATTTCACCCAAAACAAGGATGGACCTTTCACGGTCATGAGGATTTAGGTGCCAAAATGGTGCCCAAGATTTTTAAAAGAATGCGCCTGCCCCTGGATCGTAAAATGAAATACGTTCAAAAGCTTGTCGCACTGCACTTAAGGCCTATTGCCCTAACAAAAGAGGAAGCCACAGACTCGGCCATTAGACGACTTTTGTTCGATGCTGGTGAGGATTTAGAAGATCTTCTTACCCTATGCAGGGCGGATATTACCTCTAAAAATGAAGGCAGAGTTAAGCGATATCTAGAAAATTACACCAAGGTAGAACGCAAACTAAAAACGGTTGAAGAAAAAGACCGTATAAGAAATATGCAGCCTCCAATCTCCGGGGAGGAAATAATGGAACATTTTAAAATTGGACCATCGAGGGAAGTAGGAATTATTAAAAACGCCATCAAAGACGCTATCCTAGACGGAGAAATAACCAACGAAAGAGAAGAAGCCTGGCAATTTATGATCGCCAAAGGTAAAGAGCTAGGATTGGAAAGTGGGAAATAAGAATTGGCTGGTGGCAGTTAAAAATTGCCTCACTATTGACCATTAACCATTGACTACTGACCATTGACTACTGACCACTAACCACTAACCACTAACCACCGACCATTATACCATTCCCCTAACTCCTAACCCTAGACCCTACACCAAGTATCCTAGCTTTGCAACATGAATGATCCAATAAAAACCCGAGAACAAATTCTTAACAAGCTGGGCATTTCAGCGTTAAATGAAATGCAAAAGGCAGTAGATGAAGCCTATCCTCATCATTCGGAACTGGTTTTAATTTCTCCCACTGGATCTGGAAAAACTTTAGCCTTTCTCCTACCCATCATAGAAAACCTTGAGGAAAAAGAGGGTATTCAGGTGTTGATTATGGTTCCCTCGAGAGAATTGGCTATTCAGATTGAACAAATTATAAGAAACATAGGATCGGGATATAGAGCTTTAGCTGTTTTTGGAGGTAGGAGCAGCAATAGAGATAGAACGGCATTGCAAAGTACTCCGAGTATTTTGGTGGGAACTCCCGGAAGAATTGCGGATCATTTAAGAAACGAAATATTAGATTTTTCCTCCGCCCACACCTTGGTGCTCGATGAGTTTGACAAGTCTTTGGAAGTAGGTTTTGAAAATGAAATGCGGGAAATATGTTACCATTTGGAGAATGTATCACACAAAATCCTAACATCGGCAACAGAATCCACTGAGATCCCAGTTTTCATAAACCTGAAGAAACCTTTTAAACTCAAATTCGAGAAGGACCAAGAACCAAGGTTGAACCAAATAAGAGTTACTGCCAAAAAAGGAAATAAGCCAGTTGCTTTGGCTGATTTACTTAAAAGTTTTGGAAAGAAAAGAGGTATTGTTTTCTGCAATTTCAAGGATAGCATTGCAGACATTAGCGATTATCTGCATGCCGAAGGAATTAACCACGCCAAATTCTATGGTGGATTAGAGCAGTTAGATCGCGAACAGTCTTTAATTAAATTCCGAAATGGAAGTTGCAACATACTGCTAGCAACAGATTTAGCTGCCAGAGGATTAGATATACCCGAATTAGATTACATTATTCACTACGAACTGCCTCAGCGAGAAGATGCATTCATACACCGAAATGGGAGAACGGCTAGAATGCATGCACATGGTACGGCATACATCCTGCACGAATTAGGGACTTCCCTCCCACCATTTATACCAAAGCTGCCGGCTACAGAACCATCTAAGGCTTCCGGCTATGCTCATCCCACCATGGAAACGCTGTACATCACAGGCGGTCGGAAAGACAAAATATCCAAGGGTGATGTCGCTGGGTTATTTTTAAAAGAAGGAGGCCTTAACCCAACAGACTTGGGCTTAATAGAACTTCACGACCATTGTACCTATGTGGGAATAAAGGCTAGCAAGGCAAAAGGCATGGCCCAAAAGCTAAATAACAGCCGACTAAAAAAGAAAAAGGTTAGAATTAGCCTTTTACGTTAGGAGTTTACTCATTGTAAATTGTGAACTGGTAGACTGGTAGACTGAATACGGTCAACGCTATTCAGCGCTAAACAACTACTGACCATTAACCACTGACCATTGACTATTCACCTCTCCCTCCTAACTCCTTACACTTAACGCTTAACTCCTACGCCCTTGTTCTCTCGATACAACCACGCCTCGTTACCTCGTCGTGGCCACTCGAGAACCGTAAATCGCTACCGAACCCCTCTTAACTCCTGACTCTTAACCCCTAACTCTTAACTCCTAACACCCAATCAATCAGTCCTGGCATAGGACGCTGAATAACCTTTTTAAGCTCCAATCCTGCTTCTTCTAAAACCTGCTTTAACTGGTCTTGAAAATAAAAAGCAATGGAGCCCACAAAAAAGCATTGTTTGGGACTTTGGGGATAGCAGTGAATGAAATACTTAACGTAATCTCTAAACGATTGCTTTACAAGTTCTCCAAGCTCGGGAAACTCGCTCTGGTACTTAGAAAGTAGCGGAACAAAAGACCCAAACACCTTTGTTACCGACTCCTCACCTGCATATAATCTAGTAACTATCTCTTCCTCGGAGGGTTTATGAGCTTCAAGGGTTTCCAATAAGGTGGGACTGAATTCTTTTTCTAACCACGCCTTGAGAAACATTTTTCCCAAATAGGCGCCAGAACCTTCGTCTCCCATTAAATAACCATAGGAAGGCCTGCTGCGCACAAAAGCTCCATTTTTAAATAAAGCAGAATTGGCTCCGGTTCCCAAAATACCAACAACTCCATCGCCATTACCCACCGTTGCATAGGCGGCTGCATACAAGTCGCTACGGACCTCTATTTTAGTTGCCGAAGGAAATCGTTCCTTCAACAAAGTTTGAATTAACTGCTGATTGCTACCGGTTGAGCATCCTGCACCATAAAAATAGATATGCTGGGGCTCGATATCCTTAAAAGGATCACCATTCAACTCCTCTATTATGGCATTTGTAGATTTTGTATTGGGATTTAACCCTTTCCCCGTCCATTCCACCGTATTCCCATCACCCTCTAAATAGGCCCAGTCTGCCTTGGTTCCGCCGCTATCGGCAACAAGTATTTTCATGCTAATTTTAATTCAGTCTAAATAAAATACCTAATTCTTGGTATTGTCCACCCTCCCCTTGCGAAGTAGATTTGCCTCGAAATTAATAACCCAAATGAAAAAACTAACCTTACTTACCGCCTTATTTTCTGCTGTAGCATTTACCGCTTGCCAGCCAGATGAAAAACCACAAACGAGTACCCCTACCGCTCCTTCCACCTATTCCTTTACCAGAAACGGAGAAAGCACCGTATCCTACACCGGGCAAGAAGAACGCATTGCCATGTTAACTGCCATTGGATCTTACCTTGGTAATGTTAACACGGGAGGAACAGTAAACGCTTCTCAACTAAAAGATATGTTTGCCAATTCCAACGGTGCCTTTGCAACGGAAGGATACAGCAAGCAATTAAAAAACAAATGTGCCAGCGTTGAAGATGCGGCCTTTTACGAAGCTTGGTTCGAAAAAACAGATTCTATCTCCAAGTTACAAGCAACAGCCGCAAACGGTAAGGCTGGATTACTTCTTAAAGAAGGATCTTCTTCTGGATACCTTTTTGATGAAAATGGTTTAGAGCCAAGACAAATCATTCTTAAAGGTCTTATGGGATCTGTGTTCTATTATCAAACCGTTGAGCACTACCTATCGGTAAATATCCTAGCCGACGACAACAATAATATCGTAGAGGGTAAAAACTATACCCAAATGGAACACCACTACGACGAAGCGTTTGGATACCTTGGAATTGCTCCCGACTTAAGCAATGCCGACACCGATCCAAAAGACCAAACTCGTGTAAACTTTTGGGGAGAATATGTTGTTAAACGCCATGTTGCGAACGACTCTTACAATATGCCTGGTATTAATGAGAGACTTCTTAATGCCCTTATTAAAGGTAGACACGCTATTGTTTTAAAACAATACGATAACAGAGATGCTGCAATTGCTGAAATCTCTATTATCCTAGAACAAGTTTGTGCAAACAATGCTTTAGCATACCTAGAAGATGCAAAAGACGATACCGATGTTGCAGCCCGCCTTCACCACCTTTCTGAAGCTGTTGGATTTATGATTGCCATGGAAGGACATAGAGATGGGGCAATAAGCGAAGCCTTATTCCCGAGAAAATCTAACCAAGCCAAAGTAGATAGCGCACTTGCTATAGTTGGACTTAACAGTAATCTGTGGGAAGTGAGCAATAGCGACATAGACATGGCCATTACCCACCTGGTTGAAGCTTTTGGTAACAACCCATTAAAGTAAAAAGAAACTAACCCTATGCGTATAAACAAAATCATATCTGGATTAGCAGTGCTCCTTACGGGGGCATTGCTTTTATCCTCTTGCGACGAGAAAAACACACCACCGGTAATTTCAGATTGTGTTTTCGATTTGCAGGGAATGCAAGCTTCATATCGTTTGGAAGCTGCATCAAGGAGTGAGGCTATTCAAGCGGCAGTTGGCAGAATCCATACCGAATTGGTAACCAAATTTGCCGAAACCCCAAACCAAGCTAGCTTAGATCGAATGCGAGAAGATTTCGTCAACGCCTATCTTCTTTACCAAGGGTTTGCAGGATTTGATATTGGCCAGGGATTTGATTATCGCGAGGGCACCTTTTTTAATGAGTGGGCCAACACCTTCCCTACCAATACCGACAGCATTGAAACCAGAATTAGTCAGGGGAAGTTAAACCTAACCAATGCCTCACGCTTACTACTTGGTTTTCCAGCCTTAGAGTACATGCTATACGGTATAGAACCCACCGACGCAGAAATCATTAATAGGTACCAAAATGATGGCAATGCTGTTATGATGGGCATTCGTCAAGCGTTTTACTTAGAGCAGCTTTTTAGAGATATAAACGAGTTTTGGACGGGTGACGAAAGTGAGTTTTTTAACCTTAGCTCAGGTTCTGGCGATGGTTCACCTCTTGCTTTAATGGTTAATAGCCTAGTAAAAGATTTTGAGTTCAATAAAAACTTCAAACTAAAAAGTCCGGCAGGGAGATACAACGGAGGAAACCCACAACCGGAACAGGCGGAAGGGAAGTTTATGGATAAAACCATATCGCTTGCCAAAGCTAACTACCAATACAACAAAACCCTTTTATACGGCACCAACAGCAATGGCGAAAGCATTTCAAACGGAATACTAGCCTATGTAGAGTGTATAGATCCTACCGTTTCTGCTGCCATAACCGACCAGTTTAACTTTATCGATGGGCTATGGATGGAATTACAAGACCCCTTTTCGGAAATCGTAAATGATAGCCAGAAATTAGAAAAGCTAAACATTCTAATAAACGAATTGCAAAAACTAACTCCAGCACTTAAAGCGCAAATGACTTCGGTGCTAAACGTTAGAATTACCTATCAGGATAACGACGGTGACTAAAAGCCAAATAACATATCGCTTAAACGAAGCTACTCACCCCATAGGTCTTGCAATTTTCCGCATGGCCTTTGGGGCTTTGATGCTTTTTAGTGGTATACGTTTTTGGTCTAAAGGTTGGATACAGGAATTTTACGTAGAACCCACCTTCTTTTTCAAATATTACGGTTTCGAATGGGTACAACCCCTGCCCGAGATTGGATTGTACTTGGTGTTCACCCTCATGCTCCTCTCTAGCCTCGGAATTTTACTCGGATATCGATATCGCATAGCAACCCTGCTATTTTTCCTAAGCTTTAATTATTTCGAATTACTCGATAAAACCTATTACCTCAACCATTACTACCTCATTAGCCTGCTTTCCATTTGGTTAATGATTATTCCTACCCATAAAACGCTTTCATTGGATGCTAAAGCAGGGCGTGTTGCAAACACCGACGTACCTCGTCTTTACATCTACCTTCTGCAATTTCAAATTGCGGCCGTATACTTTTTTGCGGGCATGGCCAAGGTTGCCCCAGACTGGCTTTTTCATGCAATGCCCATGAAAATTTGGCTAAGACAATTTGATCCTAACAGTTTTTTAGGTCTGGTAATGCATGCCCCCATTGTGGCATTTATCGCCTCTTGGTTTGGTTGTATTTACGATCTCTCCCTACCCTTTTTGCTCAGCTTTAAAAAAACCAGACCCCTTGCCTATGTTGCGGTAATTGTATTTCACCTTGCAACCTGGGTCTTATTTCCCATAGGGGTGTTCCCCTTTGTAATGATAGGCTTAACGCTAATCTTTTTTCCAGCTGAAACCTGGTTAAAAGCAGCAGACAAATATTTGCCTCGTGTTAAATCTTGGTTAAATATTTCAGCAGTAAAAAACACTTTCTCGCCCAGGTTAATTTGGATCATTATTCCACTTATTTCATGGCAAATTTTGTTCCCATTAAGATCGTGGATTTATCCTGGCAATGTGTATTGGCACGAACAGGGATTTAATTTTTCGTGGAGAGTTATGCGGGTGGAAAAAGCCGGTATAGCTACATTTTACGTAGAGGATAAGGAGACAGGAAAAGAATGGGAAGTACTCAACGAGGAATACTTAACACCGGTTCAGGAGAAGATGATGGCGGTGCAACCCGACTTCATTCTTCAGTACGCTAAATTCTTGGCCGAGGAATATAAATGGCGGCACGATATTAAGAATCCGGTGGTTACAGCCGATGTTTTTGTCACCATGAATGGATCGCCGTTGAGACGGTTTATAAAAAGCGATGTAAATTTGCACTCCCTTAAAGACGGATGGAGTCATAAAACTTGGATACTTCCGCAAGAATGAAAGCACTTAGAATTGCACTATACATATTAGGGTTTCTTGCGGGAACAACGGGTTGGGCTCAAATGTCTGATCCGCCGACCAAGCTATCGGGTGTGGTAATCGATGAAATGGGAAACCCCATTCCTGGCGCCAGAGTTAGTCTTATTAATTCATCAGAAGCAATAACAACCACCGATTTATACGGTAGGTTTACTTTTAATAGGCTTGCACAGGGTAAACAAGTACTGTTGGTATACAGCTTGGGATATGAACCCATTACCGATACGCTTATTTGCACACACGCCTCGCACCAAAAGGTAGAATACAATTTAAAACCGCTTGCAGCACAACTGGCCGAACTAGAAATAGCTGCCGATAGGCCCGAAATTCTAGAGCGTCTCCGTACCATAAGAGGTACCATGCTTTTTGCTGCCAAAAAGAATGATATCGTAAGGCCTGATGATCTCGTTGCCAATACGGCTACCAATAATGCACGTCAGGTGTATGCCAAGGTTTCTGGACTAAACATTTGGGAGAGTGATTACGGTGGAAATCAATTAGAAATTGGTGGACGAGGATTAAGCCCTAGCCGTACATCCAACTTTAATACTAGGCAAAACGGGTACGACATTAGTGCAGATCCGCTTGGATATCCAGAAACCTATTACAGCCCTCCTACCGATGCAATAGACCGAATTGATATAGTGCGTGGTGCCTCTTCCCTTCAGTTTGGGAGCCAGTTTGGAGGAACCATAAACTTTATACTTAAAGATCACCCCAAAGACAAAAAACTACACCTCAACAGCAAGCAAAGTGTTGGGTCTTTCGGGTTATTCAATAGCTATAATTCATTTGGGGTTAAATCTGGAAAACACCAGGTCTTCGGATATTTTAATCATAAGAAATCGGAAGGATGGAGAGCGAACTCTGCCTCGGAGAACAACACCTATTACTTTAAGTACACCCTGCAAAGCACTCCGCAATTAAAATTGTCTTTTTCGTATACCGGGAACAGATATCTTGCCCAACAGCCAGGGGGTTTAACTGATGCGCAATTTGAGGAGGATCCTACTCAGGTAAATAGAAATAGAAATTGGTTTGCTGTAGCTTGGAATTTACCCGCATTTAATGCCACTTGGAAACTTTCTGATAAAACCTCCATTACCCATAATACCTATGCGCTTGTTGCAAGTAGAGATGCACTAGGATTCTTGGCCACGCCAAACGTAGCAGATCCAGCCGAGCAAGCATCTAATGAAGAGTTTAGAAAACAACGGAATTTGATTTCCGACCAGTTCAATAACTGGGGAACCGAAACTAGACTATTACAGCGCACTCAAATTGGAAATTACGAAACCGCTTTAACCGCAGGTGTAAGAGCTTATAAAGGAAAGAACCATAAACAGCAAGGATTTGCCAGCTCGGGGTCTGACGCTTCATTTAAATACATCAGCGAGGACTTTCCTGGTATTTCTGATTACAACTTTAATAACACCAATTACGCTGCTTTTGCGGAGGCTTTAATTTATCCCACCAAAAAACTAGCGCTAACCTATGGTGTACGTTACGAATTTATTGATACACAAGGGAATGGCGTTTACCGCAATTTAGTTCGCGCTCCGAACAACAGCATTCTTATAGATGAGCAAATTGAGGATGGAATGGAGAAAAGAAGGGATTTTGCCATTCTTGGATTCGGTGCTGCCTATAGAATTCATCCAAGCCTGGAGCTTTTCGCCAACTTCTCACAGAATTACCGCTCCATTACTTTTAATGATGTAATTGTAAGAAACCCGGCGTTTAGGGTAGATCCTAACATAGAAGATGAGCGTGGTTACAATTTGGACTTAGGTATAAAAGGCATGGTATTACCTGGAGTAGGGCTCGATTTTACCGCTTTCTATCTTAAATACGCCAACCGTATTGGGCTTCTATTGGCAACAGACTCCGAAACATTTCAAGTGTACCGCCTTAGAACTAACATAGGGAAAAGCAACACCTTTGGGTTTGAAAGTTTAATTGAAATAAAGCCTCTGGAATGGATGCATTACCAAGGGGATTTAAATATTTCGGCCTTTGTAAATGCTTCGGTTTTAAAAGGTAGGTACAACAGCACGGATCCCACTATAGATGGAAATAAAATTGAGTTGGTTCCCGATTTTATTTTTAAAACAGGAATTAAACTGGGATATAAAGAGTTTCAGCTTTCTGCCCAGTACAGCTATGTTAACGATCATTTCTCTGATGCTACCAATGCCTTTGAAACGGCGAACAGCATAAGTGGTTTAATTCCATCCTATAATGTATTAGATATAGGATTGCGTTACAACTACAATAAATGGACTTTAGAAACCGGGGTTAATAATGCTGCAAATGAAAGCTACTTTACCCGCAGAGCAACTGGATATCCTGGACCTGGAATCATTCCTTCTACTCCAAGAAATTACTACTTTACTTTAGGATTTACCTTCTAAACCCTCGCCTCTCCTGAGAAGAGGAACTTATTGGGGCTTACCAAATTATTTTTAACCGCATACATCACAATGGCTGCCGTGTTGTTTACTCCCAACTTGGTCATGATGTTTTTTCTGTGCGTATTTATGGTGTGGCTAGATAAGAATAGTTTTTCGGCTATTTGAGTGGTTGTGTTACCCTCTGCTATTAAGAGAATGATTTCTTGCTCTCGTTGTGTAAGTGCAATAGGAGCGCAGGAAAAGGGAGCTACATCAATATTCTGAACCTCAATTGCCTCCTTTTGGATGGTTTCGAGAATTTTACCACAGAAAAATTTAGATCCTGCCGCAGTTTCTTTAACGGCATCTCTTATTTCCTCTATATCGCAATCCTTTTTGATGTAACTAGTAACACCACTCTTAATCGCGTTGGTAATGGTAAATCCAGATTGATCGTAGGTAATTGCCACAAATTGCAGCTTGTTATTGATTTCCCTGCTTTGAGGTATGGCGTCTATCGTAAAACCTGGGCTGGTATAATCTATTAGTACCACCTCGGCAGCGGTGCTTGCTGCTTTGGCAACCAAATCATCGCCATCTACAGCCTCGTCTACCACACTGTATTTCTCAGTGTCGCTAAACACGTTTCTCAATCCAATTCTAATTAACTGGTTGCTATCGGCTAGTAAGATTTTGATGGGCTGCATTCTGTTGTGTTGCAATTATTAAGAACGATTCAAAATTAGACATTTATTACCATTCCATCATAAGCTAAAACCACATTATTGAAAAAAGGTTTTGCCTCCTCTAAAAATGGTTGCAGGTTATTATACCGCGCCGAAAAATGACCAATTACTAATTTTCTAGCGTTACACAGCATAGCAATCTGGGCTGCATCCTGCGAAGTACTATGTCTTGTTTCCAAGGCTCTTTTTTTATCCTCAACTAAAAAGGAAGCCTCGTGGTAAATAACATCTACATCTTGAATGAAGGTGGCAATTTTGGGATAATATGCCGTATCCGTACAGAAGGCGTAGCTTTTTGGGGGCTCAGGATCTTTGGTTAAAAGCCTGTTAAGTATTCTATTGCCCTCTTCATCAATGTAGTCCTGCCCTTGTTTAATTCGATCTATCCAGTAATGCGGTATTCCAAAATCCTCCCCTATTTCGGGTCTATAAAGACGTTTTTTCGGCTTTTCTTCAAACAAAAATCCTGTTGTGGGCACCTTGTGTAACAATGGAAACGAATAAATTTCGAAAGTACTGTGCTCGATAATCAGCTCCTTGTGTTCTGTTTGGGTCTCTACAAACCTTAACGGATACCGAAGATTAGAACGACTAATTTCCACCATGCCCATAACCGCTTTTTCGAGGCCGGGAGGTCCAAAAATGGTAATGGGTTTAGATCTTCCCAATAAATGAAGGGTAGAGATTAACCCCGGTAAACCGTAAAAATGATCGCCGTGTAAATGACTAATAAGAATGTAATCTACCTTTTGTAGACGAATGGAATTCTCTCGGAGGCAAAGTTGAGTTCCCTCCGCACAGTCGGCTAGAATATAAGTATTGTGAAGGTTGATTAATTGGGCAGTAGGATTCCTGTCTCTTGTCGGAACAGCAGATCCACTGCCTAAAATAGTAACCTTAAATTTCAAAATCCTCCCCTCCCAGTTCGTTTTCCATTTTTACCATAAAGAGCATATCAGCAGCTTCTGGCACAGTTGGAACAACATTTATCGTAAGAGATTCTTGTTCATTGTATAACTCATAATGCTCCTCACCAGCTATCCAAACTAGGTTTCCTAATTTACCAAGTCGATTAAGTTCATTTACAAGGTCATCGGATAGGGTAACAGTAGCCTTACTTAAGTCTACCAAAATATCGGGTGCAGCCGCTTTAATTTCCTTTTCCAAAAGATTTAGAAGGGAATCATTTAACGGATACGCTCCTACCTCCAGTAGGATATAATTGTCGGTTTTTTCCTTCCTAATCATTCGCTTTTCAATTTTATTTTGGATGCAAGCAAATACAATACAGCCATGCGGACCGCAACCCCGTTTTCTACCTGTTCTAGAATGATAGATGAATCGGAATCTGCCACATCGGAGGTGATTTCCACTCCTCTATTTATAGGTCCTGGATGCATCACTGTAATGGGTTTTCCAATGCGATCTAGTCGCTCCTTGGTGAGTCCAAACATATTGCTATACTCCCTAAGTGAAGGAAAATATTTGTCTTTTTGACGTTCTAATTGGATGCGTAGCATATTTGCGACGTCGCACCAAGCTATTGCGTCATCCAAATTGGTGCTAACTTCTACGCCCAGCTCGTGGATATGCTTAGGAATAAGAGTTTTTGGCCCGCAAACCATTACCTCTGCTCCTAATTTTTTAAGACAGTAAATGTTAGAGAGTGCCACTCTAGAGTGAAGAATATCTCCAACGATAACCACCTTTTTTCCGGCTACGGTTCCCAACTTTTGCTGAATGGAAAATGAATCTAATAGCGCTTGAGTAGGATGCTCGTGCGTACCATCTCCAGCATTAATAACGCAAGTATCAACGTTTTTGCTTAGGAATACTGGCGCCCCGGGGTTGGGATGGCGCATTACCACCATGTCTACCTTCATGGCCAGCACATTATTTACCGTATCAATAAGGGTTTCGCCCTTTTTTACGGAAGATCCCGACGCCGAAAAATTAATTACGTCTGCTGATAATCGCTTCTCGGCCAATTCAAAAGACAACTTGGTTCGGGTAGAGTTCTCAAAAAATAGGTTGGCAACCGTTATATCTCTTAAACTCGGCACTTTTTTAATGGGGCGATTGATCACCTCTTTAAAGTTCTTAGCCGTATCCAGAATTAAATGAATATCCTCTGCACTAAGTGGTTCTATTCCCAGAAGGTGATTTACGGATAACTCCTTACTCATGCCGATTTATTTGGTATGTATAAAACTACTTGATCTTCTTGCTCGGTACCTTTCCACTCCACCGATACGCGCTCCTCAACAATAGAATCTATCTGCCTGCCAACGTAATTTGGTTGAATGGGTAAATCCCTATGAAAACGTCTATCAATAAGGCACATCAACTCCACAGATTTTGGGCGTCCGAAGCCTAGCATGGCATCCAAGCCTGCCCTGACCGATCTTCCGGTGTACAGCACATCGTCTACCAAGACAACATCTTTGCCTTCTATTAAAAAGTCTATTTCCGTTTTATTGGGTTGTAAAGGAGAATCTCTTCGACGGAAATCGTCGCGATGGAAAGTGATATCAAGAGATCCCAATTCTATTTTACGACCGGTTATTTCGGAGCAAATATCTACTATGCGTTTCGCAAAATATATCCCTCTCGGCTGCAAGCCTAGAATCGCAGTATTAGAAAAATCATTGTGATTTTCTATGAGCTGACGGGCCAATCGCTTAAGCGTAAGATCTATCTGCGTGCTATTAAGAATTGTAATTGGAGTCATATCTGTATTGGCAAATATAAATTACTGAGTGGTTATTCAATTGATTGAAGTAGGTATTTATTCACCACGGATTACTCGGATTATTCCGAATTGTTTTTTGGATGAGGGATGAGGGGATGAAGGGATAAAGGATAAGGAGTGGATGGGTTTAGGTGTTTTTGGGGAAGTCAGTGGTTAGTGGTTAGTGGTTAGTGGTTAGTGGTTTGGTTGATAGCTCGTAGCTGAAAGCTGAAAGCTGAAAGCAGGATGCGAATTGCTTTGGAGTTCTCGGTTCTCGAGTGCACACGCTTTGGCGTGGGTGTATCGAGAGAACGGGAGCAGAGCGATGATGAGAATGAGTTGTTGATGGGCCTTATTCTCGCACTGTTTCTCGCTCCGGTAAACGGAGATTCTCTCTTCGCTACGCCATATTCGAAATGACCGCGTTGGTTTGGTTGTCAGTGGTTAGATCGTAGCTGAAAGCTCAAAGCTGGAAGTTAAAAGCTGAAAGCACCAAATAAATGCAGTCTGGGATATCAATTCTGAGTTCTCGAGTGCACACGCTTTGGCGTGGGTGTATCGAGAGAACGGGAGCAGAGCGAGATTAGGTCTGAAATAAACCCAATGACACACTTTAGTGAACGCAACCATCACCTAGGGGTCCACCCAGTATACCAGTTATCCAGTACACTAGTACACGAGAAAAATCAATCGCTAGGCCTTTTTCATCCCCTCATCCCCTCATCCCTTCATCCCTTCATCCATCTTCCACCAACCACTGACCACTAACCACTCAACTACTGACTACTGACTCCTAACCCCTAACTCTTCACTCATCACTCCCAACTCACCTTTTCACCACGGGGAAGCTGCGACGAGCGCCATTTTTTTCCACCCATAAGTGGTACACACCCGATGGGTATTTACTTAGGTCCAGCTTTGCATTTTTCTCGGATCGTTGCTCTTCTACGACCAACTTTTGTCCAAGTGCATTGTATAAAACAAGTTTTGCTCCCTCTGGAATTCCTTCTACGTTTAGTATGGTTTCCACGGGATTTGGTGTCAAAAAAACTCTGTCTACCTCTTCTTGCTCAAAGCCCACTGTACCGGGATTATACTCCACACATGCCACCGTATCCGAACAGGAGAATGGCCAATTATTTATAGAAAACATGACTCCATAACTGGCCCTTACAGTTGTATCTATGGTAATGTACGTCTCTGCTTGTACATTAAATACACTATCATAATTCCCAAATTCGTCGCAGGTAAACCAGGTAGACTCTATGCTATAAGACTCCATGTTTTCCATGTTTAAGAAAATGGTATCATCTTTTATGGATAACTCAGGTTGCGGATCAAAATATCTAACCTTAAAACGCTCTATGGAATCGCAACCATGAACAGTTTTTAGGGGTACATTATACTCACCAGAACCGTTATAATTCACCCCTCGATAAGTACCCGACTTCTCACAGGTAGTTAACGAATCAGAGATATATTCCCCGTAGAAACTGCTGTACACTTCTGCCTGATATTGATGAACGCTATCACAAGAATTTGGAAAGGGTTTGGCTACCGAGTATAATCCAGATTCAAAAATCACATTTCCATTGGGGATTTGAACGGAATCGCAACCGGTAACAATGGTGGTATCCGAATAATTTGGTAGCGAATCAACCAGAATCTGAATAGGTATTATACTATCGCATACGCCACCTCCTCCTTTTAGCACATTAAAATATCCAGACTCTTTAAATACCAATCCATTCCATGGAATCACTACAGAATCACATCCAGAAATAAGGAGGGTATCTTCTCGAATTGGTTTTTCCTGGATAATTACCTCATAAAGTTGGAGACTATCTGGCAGGTTCGGCCTCTTATTTCGCACCCCATATATTCCAGATTGCTTAACCATTAAATTCGAAATGGGGAGCGAAACGGAATCGCAAGCAATTAACGGTATTGTGTCGCTAGCAATTAATGTATGCTGATTGGGAAATAAATAGGAAAATTCAAGATGATGTAGGAGTCCCGATGCGGGGTGACTACCAATGGAATCGATTAAAACCACTTCTTCGGTGGATAAATCCAAACGGTACAGCCTGTGTAAATTGTCATCCGGGCTACCCGGTTTAGTTGGAAAATACAGTTGCGTGCTATCTAGAGATAAAAAGGCCGTACCAATTATATCTTCCCCATTATTATTTCCAGCGAAATGCTCATATACCACGGCAGCCTCTTTGCTTTGCAAATCGAGCTTAGAAACATATCCTTCTCCTGAAGAAACCGTACTTATCCAATAGAGGTTTTTGTTGTTTGCAAAAATTAGCCTGGCATTGGTTAATCTAGGTCCCGAACCATCGTATTCGTAAATAATTTCCGTTTCCTTAGATTTTAAATCGTAGGAAAAAAGCACTTGCCGCGTAACTGCATCTACAATAACCCTAAACGCATAACCATAAATTTTGCCATCATGGTAGATTATATTCCCCATTATTCCCCCCAAATGGGAATCGATTTCCTCGGATTCGAGGGTAACGGTTAAATCAAAAGGATTAAAACGATATAGCCTAACATGTAGGAACCAGTTTTCTGTGGTTTTGGTAACAATACCATAATACATTCCGTCTTCACCTTCTGCCATGCCAAAACCCTCTACTCGATATCCAACATTTTCAGCAATATCTCCAGTAAATGGAATGATGTGAAGCGAATCTGTTTCGGGACTATACCAACGGAGCGCTCCAACCAAATCTCCAGAAACGGGATCGTAAAAATCTCTTACCTCCCCGCCTATTAAATTATTATCCGTAAGAAATAACTGGGGAAAAGCATTTTCGGTGCCCGTAGCATCGGTGTAATTCTTCACCATCTCTAGTTCCTTAGTGAATTTATTGATGGCATAGAGCCCCCCTTTAAAGTATTTAGCTTCACCTCCCGTGGTACCATACCAATGGTCTTTATACTCCACAAGATTTCCTCTTGTGTAGGCAGCCTTTTCCACGTGATCCAAAAAAAGATCAATCACCACCGTATCCTTGCCAGGCCACATTCTAAATAAAGTTCCATCGGTACTTGCCGTGCTCCTATTTGATGCAAATCCCAGCACACTGTCTTTATAACTTTTAAAATCGAATATGCCGGTTGGACGGTAACCATCAACGTTTTGGGTATAGTGATGAATAACCGCACAAGAATTATCATCTAGGTTATATTGAAATACCCCGCCTGTATTAAATGGGCCGCCATATTTAACCAGGCCAAGAATGGTATTATTTCGGAATCGAGTTAGACGAGATGCAATGTAGTACCCCTCATCGTAAAGATCGGTGTATGCTTTAACCGTTTGGAATGTTTTGGTGGGTAAATGGAATTTATACAAAGCACCAAATCCATTGGGACCATTATATCCCATGCAACCTACCAATACACCCTGATCCATGTACACCGGAGCTACTTCTGGATATGCACCAGAGTCCATTTCAAAATCGTGAAGCTTGGTGAATTCGTCTTGTAGGTAATTATACTGATATAAAGTGCCTGCCTCGTTCGCTCCCCCATATATGGAAACTCCAATAATTAGGCTATCTCCAACAAATGACAATTCTGACGAAGGCCAACTGCCTTCTAATAAACTATCATTATTAAATTCATGTAGGGTTCTGAATGTGCTATTTTTGGTATTATACTCATAGAGAACAGGTTTTTTTCCATCGGCAGAATATAGGGTTCCTACTAACAAACTATCTCTAAAAACATTAAGGCCATTATAAGCCCTGTGTGCTTTAACTTCGAAATTATGGATTATTTCAAATTGTTGATTTCCAAGATGGTATTTAAATAAATACCCTTTTTGACTTGGAAGGGTACTCGCCATTACCCCGTAAATAGCACTATCAACAAAAGCCAACACCTCGTTCGTTTGTTCGTTCATGCCAGGAATGACTTCAATTTGAAAAACCGCCTTTGTTTCCCCCGATAAAAGGTTGTAGGAAACTACTAATCCAGCGCCTCCGGTGCCACCACCTGGGATTAGGCCATAAATAATACTATCGGTACTAGTGCTAGATACAAATCGACTAACCACTCGGCCATCTATGTTTAGGTCTGCAGAATAAACATGCTCCGCTTGACCTGTTTCTATGTCGTAGGTATAAATTTCGCCAAGACCATGCTCTCCACCAAAATCGGAAACCCCAATAAGGGTGTGCTGCCCGCTTGTAATGATAGAAAAGCCTACTAGAAAAGCTAAAAGGAAGAGTAAATGGTTGGTACGTTGTAGCCTCATGAAAAACTGTTATTGGTCTTGAATCCCAATACAGTTTAAAGCAAAGAGGATTCTTTATAGTAAGACCCCCAAATGTAAAAAAACAAAGAGCTTAAATTAGATCGAAACCGCGTGAAAAGCAGAGCAAGAATGAGAATGCCAATTGGCGAGTTGGCGAATTGGCTTATTGGCCGGTTGCCCCATGGCGCAAAAATCAGGACAAGACATCCCGACAATTACGTGCATGTTTTTTTATATCGTAAGGAACAAAAATTTCTTAGGTTTGACTACTTAACAACAACCCTAACCGTTGCTCCACTTTGGTGTTTAACCAAATAGGTACCACTTTGCACATCCGAGACATCTAAAGCATCACTTTGAACAAAAGATTTAAGTGTACGTCCTTGGATATCCAGTAAAGAATAATTGGCTTTAAGATTGGTATTTAAAACACCTGTATTGTTGGGGTTGGGGTAGGCCGAAAAACTCTGAACTCCCTCCTTATTCGAAATGGAACTTACTGGACTGTAACCCAATTTAAATACGTAATAATCATCCGGCTTTCTATCTTGCAATGGGCCATAATATTCTGGGAAAGCATCTTTGTTTTTATTGGTACTTAAAAATATCAGTTCATCATCCTGGGTACACATAAAATCAACAAAAGAACCTCCCGACAGCCCATAGTTAACGAAATTTTGATCTATTATCTCTCCACTTGGATCAACTTCTAAAAGCCAAGTTCCTTGTTCAGTAGATTCATTGATTAGGTCTCCATCAGAGGAGTTTGTTTTTCCACAAATTACTAAGTTGCCTTTGTTATTTTCTAAAATTCTAAAGAACCTATCCTCACCAGTACCTCCAAAGTATTTTACATAAATAACTTCCCCCGTTGAATGATCCACTTTCGTGAGAAACCCATCCTTTCCAAGGGTATCATTATGGTGCCCAGGAATTGATGTATTAGTACCATTTCTACCACCCACAATATACATAAACTTATCGTCGATAAAATACTGTTTTGCTCCTGCATTTATCTCATTTACCCATGGGTCATTAGGTATTGCACTTTTAAGGATAATTCCCTCCTCATCAATACTAAGCAACCATTTCTTACTTCCAGAAGAAAAACCTGAGAGGTCATAGTCATCCGAAAAGGACCTAATAATCGCAATTATCTTATCATCCAAAATCTCAGCATACTCAACAAAATCTAATTTACTTCCTCCAAAGTTATTTTGCCAGAGCTGTTGACCAGTAGAATTTAACATAATCAACCAAGCATCTGCATCTCCATAATTGTTAAAGGGGGCGTCTGGATCTCCTCCAAAATTATTTGCAGGAATTAAAATTTTATCATTTTTCTTCTTCGTGAAAAACATTATTTCGTCCTTTGTACTTCCAAGACAAAAGGAACTAGCTGATTCACCACTAGAGTCGGTATATGTTATTCTTATGTCTCCGAAGTTATTCCCATCATTCCTCATACAAACTCCATTATCGATAAATACCAATCCGCCTAGGTCATTTTTATAAATATCTCTTAGTCTATCATTTCCCAGGCCACTGGTCTTAATAGCTCCTTGGTTTGAATTTAACATAAACCAATTTTTGTATGCATCTGATGTTTGACCACCCTCAATTAAGCCAAGAATGGCAAAATCTCCATCCATAAAATCATTAATCAAAACTGGTTTTTCATTTTCATGAGTCCCATAAATATTCTCCCATTGCTTATGTATTGGTAATTGAGAAAACAAGTCGCCAACTGACAATAAGATACCTATTAAGATTATATACTTATATGATCGCATGATTTAATCTTTTATTAAAATTTTACTGAATTTCTCGGAGCCTCCCTCTATTACTAGGGTGTAAAAGCCGGATTCAAGCGAACTCACGTCAATTTTATGCTTGTACAAATTTGATTCACTTAAATCTCTTTTCACAACCAGTTTCCCTGTCATATCAAAAAGCATCAACTTGGAAATACCAGAAGCTGAATTCTTAAAAATAATTTCTAATGAAGCTTTCATCGGATTTGGGAAGGCAGATACTCCTATAGAATTTTTATCTGATATATGTAACACCTTCCCATCAGCTCCACCTCCTCTATTTAATAAACTTGGTGATGGATTAGAGCTGTAATTCAACTCCATATCATCGGACTCTGCAATGCAACCGTTATCGTACCTTACCTTTACACTATAATTACCAGGGTGGGATAAATCTGGTCTAAAATTAGGTAACACCGCACCAACTATATCCTCCCCGTTCTTCACCCATTGAAAACTTGTTGCTAATTCAGCACCTACTGTATGTGCTGTTAGATTGAACGGGATTATTTGGGTTTGTAACACCTAGCTATTCTAATCCCTATAATTCTTTAATCGAAATTACCTGACATTTAATCCGAGTTAATATGCGGATTGTCATATTTCGAACTTTAATATTTTTTTACTTAAGTATCCGTCCGCGATACCAGCATTAAACCGACTAGCCATCTAAAACTTATTGAAACCAGGAATTAAGCGATAAAACGCTATTTCCCGTGCTGCGGCCTCGCCCTTAATAGATGAGCACCAAAAAATGCAACTGTATAATGCCAGCAAAGAGAACTCTTTTAGCTTGGTTGTTCGCTGCCTGAACAAACACGAAGAGAGGCAACTTGTTTGCTAAGCGTGGCCCAATGTAGCTTGGTGGCTGAGCGAAACCGAAGCAACAAAAAAACCCCGACAATTACTTGCCGGGGTTTTTAATATAGAGTGGATTAGAATTACTTCTTATCCTTTTTTTCCATTTCCTGCTTAAGGTTAGCAAGAACATCTAGATCTCCAAGAGTAGATTTCTCATTCTTGTCGTTAGATGCTTTAACTGCTTTAGATCCTCCTGCAGACTTAGAAGCTTTTGGTGTATCGTCAACCGCTTTCTTATCGAAAGTTCTGGTGTGAGAAACAACAATCTTTCTAGCTTCTTTATTGAAGTCGGTTACAACAAAATCTAATGCCTCATCAGCAGCAACTTTGCTTCCGTCTTCTTTTCTCAATTGCTTAGCTGGGCAGAATGCTTCAACTCCGTAAGGAAGAGCAACTGTAGCACCATTGTTATCAGAAGAAACAACAGTTCCTTGGTGTACCGATCCAATTCCGAAGATGGTTTCGAATACATCCCATGGGTTTTCTTCAAGTTGCTTGTGTCCTAGAGAAAGCTTTCTGTTTTCCTTGTCAACTTCTAAAACAACAACTTCTAGTTCGTCTCCTACAGAACAGAACTCAGATGGGTGCTTCACTTTCTTAGACCAAGAAAGGTCAGAGATGTGAATCAATCCGTCAATTCCTTCTTCTAATTCGCAGAATACACCGAAGTTGGTGAAGTTTCTAACTTTTGCTTTATGCTTAGATTGAGCTGGGTATTTCGTTTCGATTTCTTCCCATGGATCTGGCATAAGTTGCTTGATACCAAGAGACATCTTGCGCTCTTCTCTATCAAGAGTAAGAACTACTGCTTCTACCTCGTCTCCTACTTTCAAGAAATCTTGAGCTGAGCGTAAGTGCTGAGACCAAGACATTTCTGAAACGTGGATAAGACCTTCAACACCAGGCTGAATTTCAACGAACGCACCGTAGTCTGCAAGAACAACCACTTTTCCTTTAACCTTGTCTCCAACGTTAAGATCTCCTGGAAGGTTATCCCATGGATGTGGCTCAAGTTGCTTAAGACCAAGAGCAATTTTCTTCTTCTCGTCGTCGAAGTCAAGAATAACCACCTTGATTTTCTCGTCAAGTGTAACCACTTCTTCTGGGTGGTTGATACGCCCCCAAGAAAGATCGGTAATGTGGATAAGACCATCAACACCACCAAGATCGATAAATACACCGTAAGAAGTAATGTTCTTAACAGTACCTTCAAGAATCTGACCTTTTTCAAGACCAGCAATAATTTGCTTCTTCTGCTCTTCAAGTTCCGCTTCGATAAGCGCTTTGTGAGAAACAACAACGTTTTTGAATTCGTGGTTGATTTTAACCACTTTGAATTCCATTGTTTTTCCAACGTACTGATCGTAATCTCTAATTGGCTTAACGTCGATTTGAGAACCTGGCAAGAACGCCTCAATTCCAAATACATCAACGATAAGACCACCTTTAGTACGACACTTAATGTATCCCTTGATGATTTCTTCGTTCTCAAGAGCTCCATTTACTTTCTCCCATGCAGAGTGTACTCTTGCAGTTCTGTGAGAAATAATAAGTTGACCTGATCCGTCTTCTTGATTTTCAACGTATACAGGTACTTTATCACCAGGCTTTAAGTCTGGGTTATATCTGAATTCGTTGTAAGGAATAATTCCTTCTGATTTGTAGCCGATGTTTACAACTACTTCTTTCTTAGTAACGGCAACAACAGTACCTTCGATTACCTCGTGCTCCTCGATAGAAGTAAGGGTTTCTTCGTACTTGTCAGCGTACTCTTTTCTTTGATCTCCCGAATAACGGTTTTGATCCTGCTCAAACTGGTCCCAGTTAAAATCTCCGTTCGCAGTTTCTACTACTTTGTTTTCAGCCATGTGGCGTGATATTCTTTGTATCCTGTTTGCCGGTAAACAGAAGTGGTTTGGTTTAATAAAGGACGACCGACCATCCAAAAATTGGAGTGCAAAGGTAGTGATTTTTGTTTTATTCCCTCCAAAACACTGGTTATCAATTTTATGGATTGCAAAAATGAAGCTTTTGACTGGATGCTTGGTTGAATTTTCGATTAATCGTTCCTTATTAATTTAGAAATGTAGCAATTAAGAAATTTACCAATTGGGGCTCCCATGGGGCTTTTGCTGTGTTGCCATACCACCCATCTTTTATTAAGCTACAAACTACTTAACCACTAACCACTCAACTACTGACCCCCTATACATCAATTGCTAGTTTTAATAATGTGGAAATTTACCAATTAAGAAATTTACCAATTAAGAAATGTACCAATTGGGGGCTCCAATGGGACTTTTGCTGTGTTGCATGAGCTCCATTGTTACATTGTTTCATTGTTACATTGCTAAATTGCTTACCTGGACATTACCAAAACACCCAGATTTTATATTTCTCGGCTGGGGAATTTCAATTAAAGATTACCATTCTAAAAAGGGTTGGTAGCATGTACCGTAAGTTCAGGCACATAACCCCTTCTATCCATTTTTAAAGTTGATACAATTGCATGGGCGATATCTTCACTATGCAACTTGTTGGGTTCATCTTCTCTTGGCTTTCTGTCGGCTTGTCCAAATGCTGTAGGCACCTCACTTGGATTAATAAGTACCACTCGTACATTATACCTGCGAAGTTCTTGCTGCCAGCATTGGGTCATACCGCGCAACGCAAATTTAGACGCAACATAAGCCGTTCCGGTTGGGTAGCCTTTACTCGCTGCGGTAGAGGCAATATTTATAATTTCCCCGTGTTGTTGCTTCTTAAAAATTTCGGCAGCATGTTGAGCCATCATTGTGGCTCCGAAAACATTCACGTCGAAAATTTTACGCATCTGCTCCATGTCAAGATCCGTAAGTTCGGCTCTATGCCCTCCTATTCCTGCATTGTTAATCAATCCATCCAAACGACCGAATTTCTCCAGGAAACTTGCATATGTTTTCACCACTTCCTCGGTTTTGCTTACATCTGCATGAATAGCAAAAGCACCTATACCTTTAGCTACCGAATGCAGTTTATCCACATCTCTTCCAGTTATTGCCACATTAGCCCCTTCTTTAATTAGATAATTTGCTGTGGCTTTCCCCAGGCCCGATGAGCCTCCGGTAATTAAAAAATTCTTATTGACTAAATCTATCATTACTGCGATTTTGAATTCACCCAAAATTAAAGGCTTTTTACCGGCTTGCCATGGCTACTTCACCCTAGATTCCTCCGGATTAACACAAATTACCGCTAACCAATGTGAAAATGTAACAATTAAGAAATGTAACAATAGGGACTTCAATTGGGCTCCTGCTACTGAGCTATACAAACATAGTTTTATTGAGCTAAAAACTACTTAACCACTAACCACTCAACTACTGACCCCTCAAACCACCATTGCTACCCTGTTTAATTGGTAGGTTGTTAGATTGGTACATTAATAATTTACTAAACGGGGCGTCCGATGTAGCTTAGACTTGAGTAGTTCTGGCATAGGTATTCGTAAGTAAAAAATAGAATTCGGCAGTAAAATGTGAAAATGTAACAATAGGGACTCCAATTGGGCTCCTGCTACAGAGCTATACAAACATAGTTTTATTGAGCTAAAAACTACTTAACCACTAACCACTCAACTACTGACCCCTCAAACCACCATTGCTACCCTGTTTAATTGATAGATTGGTACATTAATTAATTACTAAAAATTTATCCTTCTGTAACAGCTTTAAAAAAGCTTCTTTCGCATCTTTGCCCTGTTATGAGAAGTTTCGATATCCCAGAGAAATATAAATCCGAGAAAATTGCGGCAATTAAAGCCAAGCGTAAAGCCGACGACCCCAAAAAGAAAGACTTTACTCCTTCTTACGTGGATTTCGAAAAATTCGAACTGATTCTTGCCCGGCATTTTGGATTTTGCTTCGGTGTTGAAAACGCCATAGAACGCGCCTATAAAGCGCTAGCCGAAAACCCAGGCAAACGCATATTCCTGCTTTCGCAAATGATTCATAACCCAGCGGTTAACAAAGACCTCGAGGAAAACGGCATCCGATTTATTATGGACACCGAAGGGAAACAGTTCATTCCTTGGGAGGAAATTTCTAAAGAGGATATTGTTCTAATTCCCGCTTTTGGAACTACTCTAGAAATTGAAGGCATCCTGGCAAAAAAGGGTATAGATGCCAAAACCTACGATACCACCTGTCCTTTTGTAGAAAAGGTATGGAATAGATCTGCCAAACTTGGAAAAGACCAGTACACGGTTATCATACACGGAAAACCTAAGCACGAAGAAACCCGCGCTACTTTTAGTCATGCCGCTGCAAGCGGTCCGGCTCTGGTAGTAAAAGATATGGGTGAAGCCCAGCTTTTGGGTGGCTTGATGCTTAAAAATGCTGAAGCCGAAGAATATGCTAAACATTTTGGCGAGCGTGTAAATCCCGGATTTTCTTTCGAGCAAGACCTTAACAAGGTTGGCGTGGTTAATCAAACTACCATGCTTGCTTCAGACACCCAAGCCATTGCCGATTACTTTAAAACCGTGATGGAAGAGAAGTTTGGTACAGAAAACATCAAGGAGCATTTTGCAGATACCCGAGACACCCTTTGTTATGCCACTAACGACAATCAAAACGCAACTTTAGAATTACTTAAAGAGCCTGCAGATTTAGCTTTGGTGGTTGGAGGTTACAACAGCTCTAACACCTCGCACATTGTTGAGTTGTGCGAACAAAAGTTTCCTACCTACTTTATTAAGGGACCAGAATGTTTGGAAAGTATAGATATTATTTCGCATTGGAATTACCCGGCTAAAAAGAACGAAATAAGTAAAGAGTGGTACCCAAAAGGGAATAAAAAACCCCGCATCATAATCACGAGCGGGGCCAGTTGTCCAGACAGCTTACTAGAAGCAGTTTTAAACAGATTAATAGAAATTAGTTAGTCGTAGCGGTAGGTTCTTCTACTTGGCTTTTTAGATTTCTTCTTCTCTTTATTCTTGAGTTTTGCCTCGTTTCGGCGATTGACCTTTTTAATCTGTCTATCGCTTTCGAAACGCGGGCCCGAATTAATAGGTCTTCCGTATTTATCCTTGAAAACGGGCGCTTTTTCGGCGTCCATAGCCTTTTTGTAATCCTGTAGTTCTTTCTTATCTGGATCTACTTTATCGTCCTTTGCAGGCTTATACTTCCCTGCCTTTTTACCATCTACTACAATACCACCATCGCTACTATCTGCAACGGCCTCTTTTTTGTCTTTACCAAAAACATTGAGTTTAGAAAAAACACCTTTTTTGCTTTTTCCTTCCTTTTCGGCAATAATTTCCTTTTCAACTTCTTTAAGCGCTTCTTTGTCTTGCGCCATCACAGCAGAAGTTAGAAACAGGGAAATGAGAATAAGGGGAAATAATTTCATACTTAGTTAATTAGATATCAGGGAACGTACCCAGCCAAGAACCAAAGTTAGTTGTTCGTCTTTGGTCATACAAGTATTATCGACCAGACGTGCGTCATCTGCTTTTTTCAGCGGATCTGTAGCTCTGGTTGTATCGAGGTGATCGCGGTGTGCTAGGTTTTTCTTTACCTCTTCCAGTGTAGACTCCACCCCTTTTGATTTTAATTCTTCGAAGCGTCTTCTTGCTCTTTCCTCTACATCTGCCGTTACAAAAAGCTTTAACTCGGCATTTGGGAAAACTACTGTGCCAATATCACGACCATCCATAACCACCCCCTTCTCTTTTCCGAAATCTTGCTGCAAGGCAACTAACCTTTTTCGTACTTCGGGAATTGCACTTATTTGTGATACGTATTGAGCAATATGCGGTTTTCGAATTTCTTCTTCTACATTCTCTCCATTTAAATGGGTATCGCTTTTTCCCTTTTCCTGGCTAGGCTTAAACCCAATTTGCACGGTATTTAAAGATGCTATTAATGCCTTTTGGTCTATAACACCGTTTTCTTTTATCCACCCATTACGCATAGCAAAAAGGGTAACCGCCCGGTACATTGCCCCACTATCTATGAAAGTGTAGGAAAGTACTTTGGCTAAATCTTTTGCCAAGGTACTTTTTCCACAAGCCGAATAACCATCTATGGCGATATTGATTTTTCGAGTTACAGCTGCTTTCTCGTCCAAAAATTGTTGATGTTAGTTGTTACAGAGAAAAAATGTGCTCCACCAGCAAGGTGAAACCTGCTATTGGCGTAGTGTATGTGAAATCGATTAATCTTAAATCCTAAGCCCCAAGAAAGCCCAACTGTTCCAGGCTTTTCGGCAATGCTTAACTCCTTTCTTCTTAAGTAATTATATCCAACCCTTATCTGAAAATTCTGGGAGAAAACAATTTCCGATCCCGCGTAGATATGGCGCGTAAAATTTCTAAAAAATCTACCCATGCTAGATTTTTCCTCGGGAGGTAGATCTTCGCCGGTAAGCGGATCCCTTTTTACCTCTGTATCCTCTGGCAATTCTATTTCCCACTGCTGCAGGTTATCCATGGTAAATAAGAAGCGGAAAGGAGCCTTATCCAACTTCTTACTGATTCCCATGGCAAAGTTTACTGGCAACTTTTGTCTAGCATCGAGATAATTTGAAAGCATAATTCCCGCATTACTCAGCTGAGCTCCGGCAGAAAACTGTTTTACAGTATCCACATAGGCCACTCCTAAATCCATTGCTAGTGCGTTGGCGGTGTATACTTCGTAGGTGGAGTTTAAAAATTTTAAACTTGCCCCATATTGCCAAGGGCCCGGTCTATTATAACCAGCCGAAACGTACAATACCTGGTCCCTCGGCGTAAAATTGCCATTTACATTACCAAACTCATCGGTTTGATCCATGGGACCAAAGCTGAACAACCTAGCTCCTGCTAAAAAGGTAAAGGGAAGGTCTTTTACTTTAAAAAGATAACTCGCATCGGTAGACTTAAGCCCATTTGGCAAGAATAGGGTTTGGAAATTAACGCTCCCCTTTTCCATACCACTTATGAGCTGGGGAGCAGCACTTGCCATTTGAGGATCGGAAAAATCTGCGGCAACAATTTTACCTCCAAGCGCTGCAGTTCTGGCGTTAATAGGAAAATTAACGTTAGAAAATGCCTCTGTTTTCTGTTGTCCTAATACAAAAAGACTTGACAAAACAAGGGCAATTACAACCAGAAAATTTCGCATGCTTGGTATGGGTTTTACTGCAAACGCAAATTATAAAAATAAATTTCCAAGCTACTTAAATTCCCTGGCTCCTTCTACTTTCTCTTTAAGAATTGCCCTTTTTAGAACCTCCTCCATGTTTTGCACATAGGTAAAAATTAATCCGCTCAGGTATTTCTCGTCGATATCGAGGATATCCTTTTCGTTTTGGATGGAAAGAATAATCTCTTTAATTCCAGCTCTTTTTGCAGCTAAAATTTTCTCTTTCACACCTCCTACTGGCAGTACTTTACCTCTTAGCGTTATTTCTCCTGTCATAGCAATATACTTTCTAACCTTACGCTGGGTAAAGGCAGAAGCAAGAGAAGTAAGCATGGTTATACCAGCAGATGGTCCATCTTTAGGAACAGCACCCTCTGGAACGTGAATGTGCACATTGTAATTATCGAAAACCTCGGGCTTAAGGCCTATCAATTCGCTGTTAGCCTTAAGATACTCCAATGCTAGCAGGGCACTTTCTTTCATAACATCACCAAGATTACCAGTAAGGGTTAATTTCCCTTTTCCAGCACTTAGAGAGGTTTCTACAAAAAGAATGTCACCACCGGTTGGAGTCCAAGCCAAACCAGTAACCACACCAGCGAAATCGTTCCCTTGGTATTTGTCTTTTACGTGGGTTGGGCCATATATGGTTTTCAAATCGGCCACTTTCAGGGTAGGATCGAACTCCTCCTCCATGGCTATTTGCTTGGCACGGTGACGAATAAGTTTAGATAGGCGTTTTTCTAATCCACGCACACCCGATTCGTTGGTATACTGATCGATAACCGCCTCTAATACCGCTTTGCCCAGTTTTATTTGAGTTTTTTCAACTCCATTATCCTTAAGCAACTTAGGAATGAGGTGACGCTTAGCTATTTCAACTTTTTCTTCCAAAGTATAGCCACTTACCTCTATAATTTCCATTCTATCGCGAAGTGCGGGTTGGATGGTAGCCAGATTATTCGCCGTGGCAATAAAGAGCACCTTAGAAAGATCGAAATCTTGCTCTACGTAGTTGTCGTAAAACTTATCGTTTTGTTCGGGATCTAATACTTCTAGTAAGGCAGAAGATGGATCTCCATGGGTATCGTGAGTGAGCTTGTCTATTTCATCCAAGATAAAAACCGGATTGGCAGTTTTCACCTTTTTCAGGCTTTGAATAATACGCCCAGGCATAGCTCCGATATAAGTTTTTCTATGCCCTCTTATTTCTGCTTCGTCTCTAAGTCCACCCAAAGACATTCTAGCATACTTGCGACCCAAAGCCTCAGCAACCGATTTCCCCAAGGAGGTTTTACCCACACCGGGAGGGCCGTACAAACAAATAATCGGAGATTTTATATCCTTTTTAAGCTTAAATACAGCCAATTGCTCTAAAATGCGCTCCTTAACTTTCTCTAACCCATAATGGTCGTTGTTAAGTATGCGTTCCGCACGTTTTAAATCGAATTTATCCTTGCTGTACTCGTTCCAAGGAAGCTCAACCAACAACTCCAAGTAGTTAAGCTGTACGGAGTATTCCGCAGCCGAAGGATTCATTCGCTGTAGCTTGTCGAGCTCTTTGTTAAAGGTTTGCCCAACTTCTTTCGACCACTTTTTACCCTTGGCCTTTTTACGCAGCTCGTTTATTTCCTCTTCAACTGGATTATCACCCAATTCATCTTGGATGGTTTTCATTTGCTGATGCAGGAAATATTCTCTTTGCTGCTTATCTATATCCTCCTTAACCTTAGATTGGATATCGTTTTTAATCTCAAGGAGCTGATTTTCTTTAGTAAGATGTTTCAGCACCATTCTAGAACGCTCTTCTAGTTTTGGTTCTTCGAGCATCAATTGCTTGTGCTCCACCGTAGCGTTCATGTTCGAGGATATGAAATTCACCAAAAAAGAGGTGCTTTCAATATTCTTAATAGCAAATGCAGCTTCACTAGGAATGTTAGGCGATTGTTGGATGATGTTTAAAGCCATTTCCTTGATGGAGGAAATAAGGGCTTCCATCTCTACATTTTTCTTGGGTTTAAGATCCGGATACTCCTCTACCTTGGCCTTAAAGTAGGGTTCAATCTCTACCATTTCTGAGATGGCGAAACGCTTTTTACCCTGAATAATAATGGTAGTTGAACCATCGGGCATTTTAAGCATGCGAATGATACGGGCGATGGTTCCTATTTTATGTATTCCATCTTCTTTAGGCTCCTCCTCGCTTTGATCTTTTTGCGCGACTACCCCTATCGTTTTGTCTCCTTTGTAGGCCTCTTGAATAAGTTTTATCGACTTATCTCTTCCCACCGTAATTGGAATTACCACACCAGGAAACAAAACATTGTTTCGCAAAGGCAAAATGGGTACAATTTCCGGTACAGATTCCTTACTCATATTCTCCTCATCCTCGGAGCTTATAAGGGGTATAAATTCTGTATCGGTTTCTATAACGTCTGAGAAAAAATTCTCATTAAAAAAGCTATCCTTCATGTTGTAATCTTCCTTCCAAGCCATAATGTCATGACTTTGCTACTTCACTATGTACGGTGTGTATTTGGCAAAGGTCGTGCCAAGGGGAAAAGCGGAAAAATTGTCAATTATTTCGCGTTGTTATACAAATACTCCAACAATCTTTTGTCAGCATCTGTAAGTGGAACTTCCCTTCTTTCCATTACTCGCAGGGCAACTTCGTAAGCTTTTTCGAGGTTGAATTTATCTTCTTTATCCTCTCCCATCCAAGCAAAACTTTTAATGTGCTTAGGTGGAAATTTAGATGTAAAGACATTGGCAAAAACCCCAACAGTAGTTCCGGTATTAAATTGGGTATTAATAGCAGATTTACTGTGATCTCCCATTAACAATCCACAAAACTGCAGTCCACTTCCTTGATAATCTTGTGTTTTGTAATCCCAACGTTTAACCTCTCCGTAATTGTTTTTCAAATTACTGGTATTGGTATCGGCACCTAAGTTGCACCACTCACCAATTATGGAGTTCCCCAAAAATCCGTCGTGACCCTTATTGCTGTAACCAAAGAAAATGGAGTTACTAATTTCTCCTCCAACCTTACAATGAGGTCCAATAACGGTTGGACCATATATTTTGGCACCCATTTTTACCACGGCGCCTTCCCCGATATATAATGGTCCCCTTAGGTTACAGCCTTCCATAACCAGAGCTCCCTTATCAATAACCACGGGGCCAGTGGTGGTATTTATGGTAGAAGCATAAACTTCTGCTCCCTTTTTAATAATTAGCTCTTTACCTAAAACCTTGCAGTAATTGCCAGGATCGGTGTTGTACTTCCCCTTAAACAATGAGATATCACGAGTAAGATATTGCCCAGCTTGGGTAAATAAATCGGTAACCTGTTCTAACCAATAAACGGCACCATCGTACTCTATTTCTTCGATATCGTTGATATAATCTTTTATCGCCGTTGCCCCAGGAACATTAGAAATTTTCTCAGCACCAAGTCGAATCGCCAGTATTTCACCTTGATGTACAAGCGCTTGGTTATTTAGCAAATCGTTAACCTTGGATACGAGAGATTTGGTTGGAACCAATTCTGAGGGCACCACCAAATTATCGTTCTCAAGTACAAAAGGGAATTTTTCTTGCAAACTCTCGTGCGTTTTGTAACACACCTTTAAGTTTTTGCCGTAAGCTTTCCATTTCTGAGCAATGGTAAAAGCTCCTGCCCTTAGTTCGGAAACTGGGCGAGTAAAAGTAAAAGGATAAAAATCCTCTATATGCGTATCGAATAGAATCAGGTTCATATATGGGTAAAAAAAAAGCCTCAACTAAAATTGAGGCTTTAAATATCTTGAAAAAAACTTCTTGTTACTTTTTCTTCTTGTCAAATTTAGCGTAACGAGTCTTAAACTTATCGATACGTCCAGCAGTATCCACGAATTGGATCTTACCAGTAAAGAATGGATGCGACTTATGAGAAATTTCCACTTTAATTAATGGATACTCATTTCCGTCTTCCCACTTGATAGTTTCATTACTTGGAGCAGTAGAACGCGTTACAAATGAGTAATCGTTAGATACATCTTTAAAAACAACCTGTCTATATTCTTCTGGATGGATTCCTTTCTTCATCTCCCTCAATTTTGGACGGCAAATGTATAACTTTTTCGTATAATTCAAGCGTTGTTTAAATAATTATTTTCTTTTGTTCCCGTTAAGCTTGGGTCATGATTAAAAAATCGCCGTTATACTTTCTTTTTATCCTCCTTATTATCATCGCATTTAGTGCTTGTAAAAAGGAAAAATTCACAGCGAACTTAAGCGATTTAAGCTTTTCTATCGACACCCTATTCTTCGATACCGTTTTCACGGAAATAGGAACAGCAACACGCAATTTTAAAGTTTACAACCGAGGCAATAAAACCATTGAAATAACTTCTGTTGCTCTTGAAAACAACAATTCGGTTTTTAGAATTAATGCCGATGGAACCCCAGGTCCGGTTAACAAAATTATTGAAATTGGTGGTGGAGATAGCATCTTTGTTTTTGTAGAGGCTAACATCGATCCCAATGGGGTAAATAGTCCACTGATTGTGGAAGACAAACTCGTTTTTTCAACCAGTACGGAATCCAAAAAACTTCCTATCGTAGCCTGGGGGCAAGATGCGCACTACATCCGCCCCAACACCATTATCCAAGGGCTACCTCCCCTACACATTCTTCCAGAGAACACAACGTGGACCAACGAAAAGCCCATTGTAATTTATGGTTATGCAGTGGTCGACAGTCTTAACTCCCTTACCATACAAGCGGGTACACAAATTCATTTCCACGCCGGTGGAGGATTATGGATTTATAATGGAGGAAATATAAATGCCAATGGAACGCTAGAGGAGCCCATTGTTTTCCAAGGCGATAGGCTAGAATCTTTTTACGACGAACTCCCAGGGCAATGGGATAGGATAATTATTAACGAATCGGACAAGGATCACGTACTTAAGAACTGCGTAATAAAAAATGCATTCATCGGACTGCAAATTGAAACACTCCAGTTTCCTTATAATTTGGAAGCTCCTACCTCATCCAACCAGATTACGCTAGAAAACATTGTATTAAAGAATCATAGCCTTTCTGGTATTCTTGCCAGAAACTATCGGATAAAGGCTGGAAATGTGGCCATTTACAATTGCGGACAGCAAGCTGCGGCATTTCTTGGTGGTGGGGAATACCAACTGAGCCATTTTACCATAGCAAACTATTGGGCCGAAACGGTGCGCAACCAGCCGTCCCTATATATTTCTAATGCTTACCAGGATATTTTAGGACGGGTTCAGGTAAGAAACATGGAAAACAGTTACATGGAAAACAGCATCGTAACCGGATTTGAAGACACTGAAATTGGAATAGAAAAATTTGAGGAAGGCAATTTAAATTTCCTTCTAAGACACAACCAAATAGACGCAGAAGAAGAAATTAGTAAACTCCCAACCCAAAACATCATTTACGACAACCCCGTTTTGGAAGGAGATGTATCTAAAGGATTTAAGCCAACGGCAAACTCTCCGGTATTGGGTGCTGGAATACCAAGCAATTACCCCAACGACATTACCGGCAAACTAAGACCCAACAACCCTGATTTAGGCGTTTTCGAAATTGATTAAAGTCCGTTTAAAAACTCCATGGTATTTACCTGGTCGGCATAGTCGGTAAAGCAAGGTTTCTGAGCCGAACCTAGCGCCAGACCATCCACCCCTACCCTGCACTGTATCTTCTCTTGCATATCAGTTAGGGTGTTGTTTAAAACCGCTATATCATCATAAAACTCATAGTGCAAACAAGAAACGGGCGAATGCAAACTTTCCTCTTCCACCAAATTGCAAAACCCATTCTCCAGATAAGGAGTCTGATTCATTAAGTACAAAGCCTTATGGTAGGTATAGTTATTCATATACTTATTGTGGTTAGCCAAATACTCAAATTTAGGCATGGCCTTAAATACCCGTTGCACATCAAAACCTTTAGGTAAATAGAGTTTGGTGATACTCCTACAACCCAATCCGAAATAGGCAAAAACATCTTCAAGCAATGCTTCCATTTCTTCTTGGGTTTCGCTTCCATCCAAAACCGCTACCGAAGTCCTATTCTTTCTGATGATTTTATGGTTTTCTCTAAAGTAGTACTCAAAATACCTAGCGGTGTTATCCGACCCTGTTGCGATAAGGGCATTTATATCACGAGATTTAAATCCTTCTACAATGGAATAGCGCGCTTTAAAATCCACTACGAATTCCGAAAGCTGCGCGAGAAAAAAAGGCAATAAGATCTTGTCTTCACTGCTGCACTTTAAAAGCAGGTTATGACCGCTTAGCAAAACCGAAATAGCATCGTGCAAACCAACCATAGGAATGTTTCCTGCAGCAATTACACCCACAGTTTTTGTGGTGGTTTTTGGCGGAAAACGGTTTAGTTCCGCTTCGAAAGATGGGTCGGTAAGGATAGCAACCCAACTTTTTAGACTTCTTAACTGTTCTCTTTTAGTGAACCAAGGGTTCTCTATTTCCGCCTTACGAATACACGCAACCCATTGCGAATCGTAGCTTTCAGAACTTTCTATACGTGCTAACTCACCCTTTAAATTAACTGCAAATGCATGAATTTGTGTTAAGACGCTTTCTTGGACCATCATATCTAATTGTTTCAGCTGATTGCAATAGCTATATTTGCAAGCGAATTGCAAAGGTACACCTAAAACTGACTGTGTAATGGCTATAATGATCACCGACGAATGCATTAACTGCGGGGCTTGCGAACCCGAATGTCCAAATAATGCAATTTATGAGGGTGGAGCGGAATGGAGTTTTGCGGATGGAACTTCTCTTAACGGTGTTATTAAAACACCTAGCGGAAGCGAAGAAGATGCATCTGCAGATCACGAACCAGGGTCTATGGATGTGTACTACATAGTTACCGATAAGTGTACAGAGTGTGTAGGTTTTCACGATGAGCCACAATGTGCAGCTGTATGCCCAGTAGACTGCTGTGTTGACGATCCAGATCACAGAGAATCAGAAGATCAATTATTGGCTAAAAAGGATTTTATGCATCTTTAGGAGCCCCAAGCTAGCCCCATTATGCGTAAACTTTTAATAATCAACCTCTTATCTATCGTTTCCCTAGGCGGAACGGCCCAAAGTTATCTTAACCAGCTAGAAGACTCTATAAAGTTTTACAGAGCGCTTTCGCTTAATTCTAATACCGATACAGCCAAGCTCTTGTATAACGACAGAGTGGTTACTTTTTTAAAAACCGCTCTCGAGCAAGATGCAGCTGCTGCCTTTGGCTTTGATGAGTTAGAAAAATTCTCCGTGCTCAAAGAAGGAGAAGTTACTCTGGTTACCTGGAATCTAGAATTAAACCGCTTTAATAATGAGTTTTATGGAGTGGTTGGATATAGAGATCGCAGAACAGCAAAATCTAAAGTTCTTTTAGATCGTGGCATTCGCGGAAAGGAAGACGAAAAAGAAATATTCGATAATAAAAACTGGCCAGGCGCCGTATACTACCGCATGGTTCCCTTTAAGCGCAAAAACGGACGAAGTTATTTACTTCTGGGCTGGAGGGGAGACAACGCCCTAGAATCATACAAAGTAGCCGAGGTATTGAGTATCAACAAAGCGGGTATCACTTTTGGTTTCCCCGTATTGGTTACCGAAAATGGAGATCGCTTAAATCGCTTCACGGTGCATTATCCAAGCAACATGGCTTACTCTATGAAGTACGATGAAAAGGAAAAGCAATTCTACTACAATCGGCTTGGTTTAATTGATGAAAGTTTAGGAAAAGTATTCAACAACTTAACCCCTACTTACACCTTTGATGCCTTTAAATACAAAGGTGGAAAATGGATTAAGAAAACAAACGTTGAAGTGATAAAGCCCAAATAAGGATTTGATCATTAAACGACTTACATTAACCTGTCTCTTTGCCTTTTGCGTACTTTCTATCTACGCTCAAACGGGGGCTATCACTTTTAAATCGGCTCAGAAACAAAATTTCTTCCTGGTTGTAGACACCCTGGCTGCAGACACCATAGCCCAACCTCTATACACCCTTTTAGATAGTAGCAAAAGTACCTTCCTGATTACGGCATATGGAGATAGTGTAAGCGTAAAAGGGCAATATGAAATTACGCTACTACCAAATAAAAAGCAGGAGATAGAGCTAAGCATAATAGGAGAACAAATATTATTTCTCCCTCTTTTCACCTCCACCTATAAGCGTAAAGAAGGAATTTGGTTAAACCAATTATCCACCCTCCACCTAAACGAACTGGAGGGGCTATACTTGAGAAACAAGTATGGAAACACGGGTGGATGCATGCCCCCCATGAGTACAGGTGCATTTGAGAAAGCCCGTGAGGATTTTAAGGAGATTTATTTCTCCAAAAGCCGATTAAAAGCCGCAAAATCTTTTATTGAGGAGCACTGCCTTATGACCAAACAGATAAACCATTTGTTTGACCTATTCGACTTTGATGAACCCAAATTGGAACTAGCAACGCTTTTGGAAGGGCATATATTCGACCTCAACCAGCTGGAAGAATTGAAACCAGAATTAATACTTCCATCGAGTCAGAAGCAGTTTGAGGAAATAAAAGCCAGACTAAGAAATAATTAAGAATTGTGAGAATTAAGAATATTCTTTTAGCACAAGAAATTTATTTATAACCTTTGCCATACATTAAATAGACACAAAAAATCAGGTTTCATGAAAAAAGTACACAACTTTAGCGCAGGTCCTTGTATTCTACCTCAAGAGGTTTTAAAGAAAGCCTCAGAAGCAGTAGTAAACTTCGATGATTTAAACCTTTCGCTAATTGAAATTTCGCACCGTTCTAAAAACGTAGTTGCGGTAATGGAAAAAGCGCAGAACCTGGTTAGAGAGCTATTAAATGTACCGGCTAACTACGAGATCCTTTTCTTACAAGGAGGTGCTAGCTTAGGATTTTACACTGCTGCATTAAACTACCTTTCTAAAGATGGAAAAGCGGTATATGTAAACACCGGAACTTGGGCTAAAAAGGCCATTAAAGAAGCAAAATTGGTTGGAAACATCGAGGTAGTTGCAAGCAGCGAAGACGATGGGTTCAAGTACATTCCAAAAGGATTTAACATTCCAGCCGACGCAGATTTCCTGCATATTACTACAAACAACACCATATACGGAACCCAATACCCAGAGATTCCTAAATCTCCAGTGCCTATTATCGCCGATATGTCTTCTGACATCTTCAGCAGACCGGTAAATGTTAGCGATTACGCTATGATTTACGCAGGAGCACAAAAGAACATGGGACCTGCTGGAACTACCCTGTTTATTGTAAACAAAGACCTTTTAGGTAAAACAGGTAGAACCATCCCTTCGATGTTAGATTACCAACTGCACATCGATAAGGAGTCTATGTATAATACGCCTCCTGTATTCCCTATCTATGTTTCTATGTTAACTCTAGACTGGTTAAAGAATCTAGGTGGAGTTCCTGCAATTGAGAAAATCAATGCAGAGAAAGCGGCAGCTATGTACGCGGAAATCGACAGAAACCCATTGTTTGTGGGTTACACTGCAGTAGAAGACAGAAGTAAAATGAATGCCACGTTTAACCTTGTAGACGACACGCACAAAGAGTTATTCGATAGCATGTGGAAGGAAGCGGGTATCAGCGGAATCAACGGACACCGTTCTGTTGGAGGATATAGAGCATCTATGTACAACGCTTTACCATTAGAAAGTGTACAAGCGCTGGTAAAGGTGATGCAAGAATTTGAAGAAAAAGTTTCTGTAAAAGCATAATTATAAATGATGAAAGTATTAGCGAACGACGGAATATCTCCAAGTGGAGAAGCGGCACTAAAAGAGGCTGGATTTACTGTTATTACCGATAAGGTAGAACAGAGCGACCTTATAGATTACATCAACAAAGAAGATGTAGCAGCACTTTTAGTTCGTTCGGCAACTACAGTAAGAAAAGACCTAATTGACGCTTGCCCTAACCTAAAATTAATTGGTAGAGGTGGTGTTGGTATGGACAATATCGACGTTGCATACGCAAGAGAGAAAGGTAAGGTTGTGGTTAACACTCCAGCCGCATCTAGTCTTTCTGTAGCAGAAATCGTTGTAGGAAAAATGTTTAGCCTTGCGCGTTTCCTATACGACTCTCACCTATACATGCCACAAAATGGAGTTGCCGACTTTAAAGTACTTAAGAAAAAGTACGGTAAAGGAACCGAATTAAGAGGTAAAACTCTTGGTATCATTGGAATGGGGAGAATCGGTCAGGCTTTAGCTTCTTATGCCCTAGGATTGGGTATGAAAGTTTTATACAACGACAGATCTTCGAATTCAGTAGACATTAAGTTGCATATCCATGGAGCTGGGGACCTAACAGTAACATTGGATAAATGTGATAAAGAAACCCTTATTAAGGAGTCTGACTTTATCAGTTTACACGTTCCTAAGCAAGAGAATGGTGAAGCTGTATTGGGAACCGCTGAACTAGCTAAAATGAAAAACACGGCGTTTATCATTAACTCTGCTAGAGGTGGATCTGTAGACGAAGAGGCACTTTTAAAAGCCTTAGACGCAGGTGAAATTGCTGGAGCGGCGTTAGACGTATACGAAAACGAACCTACTCCAAACGAGGCATTACTAAAGCACCCAAAAATTGCGGCAACCCCACACATTGGAGCTGCAACCGTTGAGGCTCAAGATAGAATTGGAACCGAACTGGCTGACCTAATCAAGGAGCACCTTTTGGTAAAAGCTTAATAGCTTAACAAATTAAATAGGGAAGGCTCATCCGCATGGATGGGCCTTTTTTGATTCCACTCCATCCAACTCATTATTAACTGCGCAAAATCATAATGCATATCAGCTTTTTGCACAAAGGGAAAATTTAATTTGGTCTAAACTTAAATCAACCCGTTATGCTACAAGAGTTTAAAAAGTTCATTGCTAAAGGCAATGTAATTGACATGGCTGTCGGTTTAATTATGGCCACCTATTTTGGAGCCATTGTTAAATCATTAGTAAATGACGTCCTTATGCCCCCCATTGGGAAAATGCTGGGAGGTGTAGATTTTTCCGAACTTAAATATGTAATTCAAGAAGCCAGTGGTGAAGGCGAAGAGGCTATCGCCGAGGTAGCCATTACCTACGGTAACTTTATTAACACCATTATTACTTTCGTAATTGTAGCCTTCTGTATCTTCATGGTAGTAAAAGGATACAACAAGATGAAGGAGAAAATGGAGAAACCTAAAGAAGAAGCTCCAAAAGCACCACCTGCGCCAAGTAAAGAAGAAGTTCTTCTCGGTGAAATCCGAGACCTGCTTAAGAAACAGCAATAGTGAAAAAGCCGGCTTAGCGCCGGCTTTTTTGTTTATCAAAACTAGGTTTTGAGCAGACCCCAAATCCAAGCTAGCTATACAGCAATCTATTTTACTTTAACTCTCCCATAATAGCATAAACCTGTAGCTCTGCATTTTTGGTATCGTACTTGGCCTTGCTTCTATTTTGCATGGCCTGCAAATAATTTAACTGAGCAGATCGGTATTCGGCATTGGTGATTTGCCCCAGATTAAGCGCTTCTTTACTGCGTACAAAATTTCGCTCTGCAGTGGCAACATTGTCTTCCTGGGCTTGTAATACCGCCATGGCATTTTTATACAAACTAAAAGCATTATAAGCCTGTGCTTTTACCTGCTGCTTTATTTGCTTTTGCCTTACTTCTGCCTGTTGTAGGCGCAGCTTAGCATTTTGCTGGTTTACTATATTCTGCCCGTTAAACACGTTCCAGGTCAACCTAATCCCCGCTTGAGGTCCCAATCTTTCCGACCCCTTCAAAAAGGCACCGTTAGGGTCTTCGGAACCACGATAATTATATCCTGCATTTGCACTTAAAGTCGGCATCCAAGGGGCTCTAGAATTAGCTAGGGCATATTTACTGTTCAAATAATTATGCTCGTTTATAGCCAATTCTAAGTTTTGATCTTGTGCAACCTCTAATACGGTTCCCAAATCCAAGGTGCTATCTATCTGCACCTGCTTTTCTAACTGATATGCTGCCTCAATGGAATCGCCCATAAGCAGATTTAAATTCCTCAGTGCATTTTCAAAATCTAACTTACCATTTAAAAAAGCGATGCTATCTTGATTAAAATCTACTTTAGCATTTAATACATCCACCCTACTGTTTCGACCGTATTCAAAGCCATAGGATGCTCGTAGCAATCTATCCTTGCTTATTTCCATGGAAGACTCCAGGAGTGCAACATTTTCCTCCAAAAAAGCAACTTCGTAATAAATCCTTCCAAGCTCTAAAATGCTATTCTGAATGAGCAGTCTATATTCCGCCTCGGCAAGGGCTAAGTTTTCCTCGTTAATCTTTAATTGGTATTTCCTTCCGAAGCCATTAAAAATGATATAGTTCAAACTCAAGGCTGCATCGTAGGTATAAGAAGCGTTGGGATCTAGTTCTATGGTTCTGTCTTCCAATCGGTTTTCTCCGCCAAAGTAGGTCCAGCCCCCTCCAGCATCAACAGATAATGTAGGTAGATAATTATTATTAAGCTTGCTGGCCGTATTCTCCGCAATTTGTTTGCTCAACACCTGCACCTGGATATCATAGTTTTGCAAAAGCAACTTTTCTAGGGCTTCATCAAACAAAAGTTTGGACTGTCCTAATGCAGAAAGCCCAATCAACAAAAATCCAATTACTAGGGCTTTAATCTTCAGTACCATCTTCTATCGATTTAATTTCTTTCACCGCACGCTCAACCTCTTCGGGTTTTGGCCACTCGTTGTGCCAAATTTTATGAAACAAACACTTTATGGAGTTACTAAGGGCCAATAGCATGGGTAACATTACCAATGTTAAAATGGTGGCTACTCCAATTCCGTATGCAATGGAAATAGCCATGGGAATTAAAAATTGTGCCTGCCTACTGGTCTCAAAAATTAATGGCGATAATCCGGCTATGGTAGTTACCGAGGTTAAAAAGATAGCTCTAAACCTAGACTTACCTGCCTCGATAAGCGCCTCATTAAACGGCATCCCATCTTTCAAAAACCCATTGAACTTGGATATAAATACCAAGCCATCGTTTACCACAATTCCTATCAGGGCGATGATTCCCAACATAGAAAGGATGTTTACCGGAAAATCGTGGATGTAATGCCCCCATCCTACCCCAATAAAAGCAAATGGAATCATTACCAACAATAACAAGGGTTGGCTATAAGACCTAAACGTAAAGGCTATAACAATGTAGATTAAGAGAAGAATGATAGGTAAAACAGCTCCAGCCGAATTTTGAGTTTTGGCCGCTTCCCTATTCTGCCCCTCATACAATGCCGAAACGCTGGGATATTTAGAAATAATCTCTGGCATTACCTCATTGCGCAAAGTGCTTACAATATCGGTTGCACTTTCCTTTGGATTTTTTAGATCTGCATTAACTTGAATTTCTCGTTTTCCATCGAGGTGATTTATAGAAATCTCTCCACGCTCAATTTTATAGGTAGCTAATTCTTGCAGGGGAATTCGGGCTCCAGTTGGCGTTACTATGCGCATTTTTTCTAGGTCTTTAAGCGAAGACCTTCCCTCTAATCCATAACGAACCCAAACGATAATTTCATCTTCGCCACGCTGAAACCGCTGGACTTGCATACCATTAAATGCGGCCCTAACCTGTGAAACTACAGACCTTAAATTCAATCCTAAATTGTAGGCTTTTTCATTTAGCGTTAAGCGAATTTCTTTAATCCCCTTGGGATCGTTATCCTGCACATCGCGCAAGCGGGGATTGTCTTTTAGATATTGCTTAACCTCTTCTTTGGCAGCCTTTAATTCCGATATATTATTCCCCAACAAGGAAACCGCAACGGGTTTACCTCCGAAGCTAGATCCTCCATCGATGATGAAACTTTCGGCACCAGGAATTTCACCTACCTTTTCAAAAAGAGCACCCGCTATTTCTGGAGCAGAAAAATCTCTTTCCTCACCGGGAAGTAAATTCATGGTTAGCGTTGCCTTGGCGGTACCTGGCCCCACCCGTTTAATAATGTTTTCAACCACCTGTTTGTTACCAGTCTGCTTTTCGGTAAATTCCCTGTTCACCTCCCAAGCCGCTTTCTCTACTTCTGTAATAATGGAATCGGTTTCGGCCGGATTCACTCCTTGAGGCATGGTTAAAGTTACCGCCACCCTATCCGATGAAATACTCGGGAAAAAAGTTCCTCGAATAATTCCCCCACGCATGGCCCCTACCGTAATGAGTAGTACCCCAATAGCAATGGCAAAAGCAAGCGATTTGTAGCGTAAACTCCAATTCAACAAGGGTAAATAGAGACGGTCGCGCATGGCGTCCATCATTCTATCTCCCCATACATTAAACTTGTAGGTTTTTTGCTTGGATGTAAGCACCGACGAGTGTGCCACGTGGGCAGGAAGGATGACAAAGGCCTCTAAAAGCGAGAACCCTAGGGTTAGCATAACCACTATGGTTACCTCCATAAAGAACTCCCCTATGCGTCCCTCTAAAAAGAAGAAGGTACTAAAGGCAATAATCGTAGTTAATATGGCCGAGGTAATTGCTGGTATCACCTCCAAGGTTCCGTCAATAGCTGCCTTTATTCTCGACTTCCCCTGCTCGTAATGATGAAAGATGTTTTCGGCGATAACAATACCGTCGTCTACGAGGATTCCAATTACAATGATCATCCCAAACAGCGACAATACATTTATGGTTACATCCAGGTAATTTACCAGCATAAACATTCCCAAAAAGGAAATGGGCAGGCCAAACGCAACCCAAAATGCTAATCTGGGACGCAAAAACAGTGAAAGAAAGAAAAGTACCAAGATTACCCCTTGTATCCCGTTTTTAAGAAGTAGCTCTGTACGTTGAATAATGGTAATACTACGGTTACTGGTGACCTCTAGCCTTAAATTTTGTTGCGTTTTATTGTACTCCTCAACATAAGCCAAGGTTTTATTTGCAGCATCTACTAAATCTTCTCTATTGGTGGTGTTTACCTCGATATTTACCGATGGATTCCCATTAAAATAAGAACGGTCTGGAGTTTCGGACCACGTATCTTGTAATACCGCCACATCGCCCAAATAAATTCGCGAGCCGTTGGGCAAAGCTTTAACCACCACCCCTTCTAACTCCTTAGCGTAGTAGGATCTGTTTTTTACTCGGATTAAATATTCTTCTTCGGCTGTTTTAACCGACCCACCCGTGGCGAGCACATTGGCATTTGCAACCGCCTGTGCTATTTCGGTAAAACTTAAATTGTAAGCACGCAGTACATCTTCCTTTACAGAAATAACAATCTCTTCCCTCGGAAAACCGTTTATCTCTACCTGTGAAATACCCTCAATAGAACGTAGATCGGTTTCTATTTTCCGCGCTGCAGTTTTAAGGGTTTTTAAATCCACCCCATCGCCGGTAACCACCATAGAAATAGCACGATTGAGGGTTTCTTGTTTAGCGACAACTGGCGGTTCCATTTCAGCTGGAAAAGAAGGAACCTTATCCACTGCATTTTTCACATCTGCCAGCAGCACATCTATGTCGTAACCCTGCTCAGCCTCTATAACAATGCTAGCACTATTCTCAGAAGAACTAGAAGTAAAGCGATCTATCCCTACCAGACCTCTTAAATTATTCTCAATTTTAAGAACTACCCCCTCCTCCATTTCTTGCGGAGATGCCCCTGGATATACCACTGAAATGTTAATGATTTTTGACTCCTGTAAAGGGAAAAAGCTCGATTTCATTCGAGACATCCCCAAAAAGCCAAGAATTACAAAGGCAAAGATGATTACGTTTACAGCAACGGGGTATTTTATGAAATAAGAGATAACCTTTTTCATCCTACTACCTTGTTTTGCTCATAAACCTTCACTTCCATGCCTTCAAATGCACCAGGAGGAACTTTAGTTAGCACCCACTCGCCTTCTTTTAGTCCTGTAATAATCACTTCTTGATCTCCTCTGTGAACCACCGTTACTCTGGTTAATTTCAGTTTGTTATCCTGTACCTTGTACACGGCATTGCCATCTACCATAGCCGACCGAGGTAGTGTAATGGAGTTAGGAATTTCGCGGGCTTGTAACTCCGCATTTAAGAACATTCCATCCTTTAAGTCGCTGCCCTCTACACCAACCACTATGGTGCACATTTGGCTGTTGGGATCTATTGCTTTATTGATTCTAATTACTTTCCCTGTCCATTCCTTATTTCCCAAGGCAGGCGATTGCAACATCACCTCCATTCCTGTACTCAGAAATTTAACCTCGGCCAGGTTTATTTGAACGGGTAGTTCGTACTGGTTAGGTTGTATGTATGTCCCTAATTTCTGCCCAGGTCTTATTACCGTTCCCGGATCTACCAATGCTTCGGTAACCACTCCGTTAAAAGGAGCGCGCAGCCTATATTTTGCCAACACTATTTCTGCGTTTTTTACAGAATAAAAACTGCTGTAAATTCCTCTCCCCGTTAGAAAAGACTTTAGATTTTCGTTTTCCGTTTCAGGTAAATTGGGTAAGGCTTTTTCTGGATTAAGCAGTTCCAAATAATCGCTCCAAGCTTTAAAATTTTGCGGAAAATCCACCCTAATATCTGGCATTACCGAGGTAAGGGTGCTTATAAACTGACTTCTCTGCGAAATAATGGATGCGGTTTGACTTTCGTTGCGAATTAGGATAAGCGTTTCCCCGGTGCGAAAAGAATTTCCTTCTCTAAACCTGCCTTGATCGAATTCCATAACCCCTTGTACCTCGCTGAACAAATCCAAACGATTTTTGGCTCTCAAAATCCCAGTGCTTTCAAGAATTACCGGTGAGTTATCTAAGACAACTTTGCTTGCAAAAACAGTACTTACACTTTTAACTTGTTCCTTTTTTGGTCGCTCCTTACCTTTTCCTAGGAAATTGGAAATAGCAAAAGCCAATAGAAGAATTCCAATCGTGGATAACACCACGATGATTTGACGCTTAGTCATATCTAAAAATATTGAAGCTTAAATGGGCGCTAAAAGTACATTTATAAGCCCTGAAAAGAATATTAAATGGTAGTTTTAACCCTTTTTTAGAGGCGAGAATTTCACAAAGCAAAAACCTGTAGCAAGGCCATGATGAACAATAACTACATACTGCGAAGCATTAGATATACCTACAATTACAGCGATGAGAAAATGCTGAAGATATTTAGCCTGGGGGATTTTGAGACCACAGTTGAAGATATTCAGAACTTCCTGGCCAAAGACGATGCCGAAAATTTCCAACCTTTAAACGATAAAAAACTGGCGCATTTTTTAAATGGGCTAATTACCCTTAAAAGAGGCCCTAAGGAGGGTGAAGCCCCCAAAGCAGAAAGTCAACTAAACAATAACCTCATCCTAAGAAAACTAAAAATTGCGCTTCAGCTAACCGATGACGATATTGTAGATATCATGAAAAAAGTGGATTTAGAATTTAGCAAGCACGAGGTAAATGCTTTTTTTAGAAAGCCCGGACACAAACATTACAGGGAGTGCAAGGATCAATTTTTACGCAATTTCCTTCGTGCTTTAAACACCAAAAAATAAGACTATGAAAGGATTACACCCCTATTTGTATTTCAACGGCAATTGCCATGAGGCTATGCATTACTACAAGGAGCACATCGGTGGGAGTTTCGACTTTGTAGGTAAATATGCAGACATGCCTCCTCAAGCTGGATTTAACGTAGACGACAGCAACAAAGACCAAATAATGCACATGACCTATTCCCTACCCGACGGAAGTAAAATAATGGCCAGTGATGTGGGCGGAGAATGGGCTCCAAATTACCAACAGGGTAACAGCTTTAGTCTTTCTTTAGGTGCCGAAAGCCAAGAAGAAGCAGACCGAATTTTTAATGCACTTAGCAAGGATGGAAAGGTAAGCATGCCCATGCAAAAAACCTTTTGGGGCGACTATTTTGGGACCTGCACCGATAAATTTGGAGTAAACTGGATGATTAGTTTTAACGAACAACATTTGGCAGAAAATTAAAGCGAATCCTTTGATGATCTGTTGATGAAAGCTATAAATTGGTCGGCTTATCACACAACCCATTAATATGGCCGTAGGTTTTCCAGCAAAATTTCAAGAAGAATTCCCCCTTCCTTCCCAAGATAAAGTACAACTAGGAGCTTCCATTTTAACCGCCGCTGAGCAGTTAAATTGGGAGCTTTTTTCTTTAACCGAAAACAGTTTCACTTTTGTCTCTCGCATGTCATGGACATCATGGGGAGAAAAGATAACCATTAGTATCCTCGAGGATGAGATTAGCATAATATCGTGCTGCGCTGGGGTTCAGATTGTAGATTTTGGGAAAAACAAAGAGAATGTTGCTCGTTTGCGAAAGGAGCTTGATAACGCATTACTTAGTCCTGATGAAGGGGCCATTGTGCGTTACCACAATCTGCTAAATTCTTTGGAAGATGCAGCAGAGCAACAAGAAATAGACGCCAACCCACTAATTCCGAATAAGGTATTTCTTATTACACCATTACTTATTTGGATTAACGTGGCCATTTTTCTTGTAATGGTAATTGGGGGAGGTATCCATGCAATAACCCCCGATCCAGGTGAACTTATAGCCTGGGGAGCAAATTTTAAACCCCTGGTTTTTGAAGGTGAATATTGGAGGGTATTAAGCAGTAATTATTTGCATATAGGAGTCATTCACCTTATTGTAAACCTGTTTGCCCTGCTTCAAATTGGCGTGTTTTTAGAACCCCTTATTGGGAAAACAAAGTTTTTTGTTGCTTATACCATAGCAGGGATATTTGGAAGCATAATAAGTCTTTACTGGAATGCTCCCGTAGTGGCAGCTGGAGCTTCGGGAGCCATTTTTGGAATGTATGGCTTGTTTATTGCCTTGCTGCTAACCCGCCTTATTCCCAAGAAAACCCGATCTGCACTGTTAACCAGTATGGTGATATTTGTAGCTTACAACCTGTTAAATGGGCTAAATCCAGGCATTGACAATGCAGCACATATAGGTGGATTAATCGCTGGGCTGGTGCTAGGATTTTGCTTTTATCCCACTTTGAAAAAACCCAATGATGTAAGCCAGAAAATTGTGGCTTATGCTATTTCTCTTTCCTTGTTATTTGTGGTTTCTGCATTCGCTTTAAAAAACACCACCAATGAGTTAAGTGTCTACCAAAAGAATATTGAAGAGTTTGCCTACCATGAAGAACAGGCGCTTATTTTCATGAATGATCCCAACCAGGGAAAGGAAACCATCCACGCTTTTGTTGCCAATATAGATTACGTTGCCATTTACCATTTTAAGCAGGCTAAAACGGCACTTTTAAAGAATAATCAATTGGAACTAAATGATTTTCAAAAAGAACGAAATTCCATCCTTTTAGATTATTGCAATTTGCGTATCGAAAGCCTTGAACTGCTTAAAAGGGCGCTGAAAGAGGATACCGACAAATACGATCCAGCCATAGAACGAACTATGGATAAAATCGAAGAAATCATTAGTACTTTAACCAATTCCTAAATTGCCTTTTTTGGCAAGGGTTTCTTTTTAATTTCGCAGCAACAGCGTAACTATGGCGATATTTAAACCATTTAAGGCGGTACGTCCACCAAGAGACAAGGCCCACCTCGTTTCATCCCGATCATACATTACCTATGGTAAAAAGGAATTGTTTGCCAAACTCTCAGAAAATCCCTTTTCTTTTATCCATATCATCAATCCAGAATATAGGGAGCGTATAAAAACTCCGCCTAACTCCGAGGAGCGTTTCCAGGCGGTTAAAAACAAATACAACGAGTTTGTAAACAAGGGATACTTTCAAAGGGATAAAAAACCGGCTTTCTACCTATATCGTCAGATTTCCGGAAAAAATAGTTACTGCGGTTTGGTTGGATGTTGTGCTGTTGACGATTACCTCGAGGGCAACATTAAAATCCACGAGCACACCCTAGCTCCGAGAGAAGAAATATTTAAGCGTTATCTAGACACAACTGGTTTTCACGCCGAGCCCGTTCTAATGAGTCATAAAGACCACGAAGAAATAGAGCGCGTTAAAAACATCTACCTAGAAACTAGAGCGGAATACGACTTTAGCACCACAGATAAAAATCGGCATCAGTTATGGGTGATAGATGATCCAGAACACATTGCAACGCTAACGGGAGCTTTGGGTGAAATTCCAGAACTTTATATTGCCGATGGTCACCATAGATCGGCATCGTCGGTTAAACTTGCCCAGGAAAAAAGAGCATTGGAGCCCAATTACCCCAAAGGCTTCGATTTTATCTTGTCGTATTTAATTCCCGAAAGCGAACTCGAAATACTTCCCTTCCACCGTTTGGTTAAGGACAATATTTATACGGACCTCAACGACATATTAAAAAAGCTACAGCGGAGTTTTGAAATAACCGAAGTTGGCCCCAATGTAAAGCCAACTAGCAATAAAGAAGTACTGTTTTTAAGTTGGGAAAAAAACTTTCTACTGAAACTAAGAGAAGAGGTTTCTTTAATTCCACCGCTGGAGACGATTTCGCCAGATTGGGTTTCCACCAAAATTTTGGAACCTGTTTTTGACATAAAAGATTTAAGAACCGACAGTAGAATTGAGTTCTTGGGAGGAAAATTCAGTGTAGCTGAAGTGAAAAACATCATTAAAAAGCGCGCAATACCCTATGCTTTTTATCTTTATCCTGTTCAGGTAGAAGAATTAAAGGCCGTAGCGGATGCAGGATTATCCATGCCACCAAAAAGTACTTTTATTGAACCTAAATTGAGATCTGGGGTTACTGTTTACGAAATGAATTGATATGATTCAAGGAAATCTAAAGCGTCTAAAAAAGTCACTGCCACAGGGGGTTAAGCTAATTGCGGTATCCAAGAAAAAACCGGAAAGTGCCATTTTAGAAGCCTACGAAAATGGGCAGCTAGATTTCGGAGAGAATTACGTTCAAGAATTGGTAGATAAGGCAGAAAGCCTTCCTAAAGACATCCACTGGCATTTTATTGGACATTTGCAGCGCAACAAGGTTAAGTACATTGCCCCTTTTGTATACCTCATCCACGGAGTAGATTCCTTTAAGCTGCTTAAAGAAATAAACAAACAAGCCAAGAAGATAGACCGCGAGATTTCGGTGTTGTTGCAAATTCACATAGCCCAGGAGGATAGTAAGTTTGGGTTTGACGATGCCGAGGTAATAGAAATGCTAAACGACCCAAGGTTTCCCGACCTCGAACACATTGCAATTCGCGGGGTAATGGGCATGGCGACCAATACCAATAATACCACACAAATAGAAGCCGAATTCAACAGCTTAAAAGATGTTTTCTACCACATTCGTCAGCATCCTGCTTTAGCGGATCATGCCGTAACCGAAATGAGCATGGGAATGACTCAGGATTACCAAATTGCCATAAACTGTGGAAGCACCATGGTACGTATTGGCTCTGCCATTTTTGGCTCACGGAAATGATTTTTGAGTTAAGATTAGGAAGTGAAGAGATGAAGGGATGAAGGATGAGGAGATGAGAGGATGAAGGGATGAAGGGATGAAAAGATGAAGGGATGAAGGATGAAGGATGAAGGGATGAAGGATGAAGGAATGAAAAGGCCTTACGGTTAACTTTTCTCGTGTACTAGTGTACTAAATAACTGGTATAATTGTTGGGCAGCCCCAAGTGATAGAATTTTCTTTCGGTGTAAAACCGAGAACCGAAAGTAGCTACCTCCTTTTAGCTTTGAGGGTTGTGTTCACTAAAGTGTGTCATTGGGATTATTTCAGACCTAATCTCGTTCTGCTTAGGTCCTCTCGATACACCCACGCCAAAGCGTGTGCACTCGAGAACCGAGTTCCAAAAGCTCCAACGAAATTCCCTTCGTACTTTCAGCTTCCAACTTTCAGCTTTGAGCTAGGAGCTACGAACTCTGAGCTAACCACTTACCATTGACCATTGACCATTGACCATTAACCACTCAACCAACGCTGCCATCTCCATCGAAGCGATGCTATAAGAAAAACCCCAGTATGCCAAAGCGAGAAACAAAGCTAGTATAAGGGGCATCTACAACTCATTCTCATTCTCGCTCTCCCCCGTTCTCTCGATACACCCACGCCGTAGCGTGTGCACTCGAGAACCGAAAACCAAAAGCTCCACCGCAATTCGCTTCGTGCTTTCAGCTTCCAGCTTTGAGCTACCAGCTACCAACTACGAGCTAACCACTCAACCACTAACTACTAAACCACTGACCACTAACCATCCACCAGCTCCAATTTCCTCCGTGGCCTCTGTGGTGAAAATCCTTTATCGAACACCAAACGACCTAATTCCCTATCTTCCATCCCATAACCAACCCCGATTATGAATAAGCTCAAATTTATACCGCAGATCATAGCTGCATTCACGCTATTCTCCTGTGCAGAAACCGACCCCAAGGAAATATTGCAAAACTCCTTTCAAAAATGCCAAAGCATACAGGCGGGAACCTATGAAATGGTTGAATACGTAAAGTTTATGAGCCAATCTGATACGAATAAGTTTGAATACGATTGCGTTTTCAAAAAACTGAAGGACGACAGCCTATATAGCTCCGCATTCCATTACACCAAATCCTTTGAAAATGGTAATACCTGGGACGTTATGTATACCGGAAATGAATTCGTCTCCTACTTTGGGGACAAGGACACTGGTATTATTATGAACAAACAGCAGTGGGCTGAAGACATCATTAAATTCCGTCACAACCATACCTTCTACGAACCTTTTACCGAACGGAATAGCTATCCTATACCCCACGATAGCATTTTAAAGAATCCCCGCAAAACCTTTCAATTAGTGGGAGAAACGGTAATAAACGGAAGAGAATGCTACCAAATTAGAGTAACCACCAAACCGGAGAACGACACTACCGACTCATTCCAATTTTTAAGAATCGAGCAGGATTTCTGGATATCCAAGAAAGATTTTATACCCCTTGCGTACGCCGACGCCATAGATGGTGAAATGGATGGAGACACCATGTACCAGTACAACCGAAAGGAATTACTAAATTATTCAATAAACGACAGCTCAAAAATAAAGGCGATTAGTCCCGCTGCGCTTCCCTCCCATGTTTACCTTAAAGACTATCAACCGTACAAATCTCCGCCTCTATTAGCCAATAATACTCCAGCACCAAATTTTACGCTCATCTCCATTGATGGAGATAGTATTTCTCTTGACGACTACAAGGGAAAAGTTGTGTTGTTAGACTTCTTTTATAAAAGTTGCCATCCCTGTATGAAAGCTCTGCCCCTTTTAAACGACCTACATCATAAGTATGCGGAAAAGGGTCTGGTAATTTTAGGCATCAACCCCTTCGATGATATTAAGAACGATGACATGCGCAATTTCCTAACCAAGCGAGAAGTTAAACATCTAAGTCTATTTGGCGCCAATAAGGTAGCTGCCCAGTATAATGTTTCGGCCTACCCCACCTTTTACCTGATAGACAAAACCGGTAAAATCACTTATCAACAAAGCGGTTACGGTCAAGTAATAGACCAAGAATTAGAAGATACTATTAAGGAGAGGTTGTAGAGGGGGGGGAGAACGTGGAAGGAAGATGATAATAAATTTTGATTTACCTAATCATTCCCAATAAAATCAGGACTTATTATTAATGATTAATTTCAATCAAATTCAATTAAAATTTATTGATAGAGATTTGGAATTCATGTTTTTGCTATTTTAACACATTAAACCTAATAATTTCCAAGGGTATAACCTTCACATACAACTCAATAAAACCTTATATGATTCGGGTAACCTGTGCTCTTATCGAAGCCAACAACAAAGTTCTTGTGGTTCAGCGAAGCGAAAATATGAGCTTGCCAAATAAATGGGAATTTCCTGGTGGAAAAATTGAACCAAATGAGAGTGAGCGGGCTTGTATAATCAGAGAAATAAAAGAAGAGCTAAACATAGATATAACAGTATTGAAAAGACTAAGTCCTTGTGTTTATAAGTACCCCAAAAGATCAATTCAACTTATCCCATTTCTTGCTGTACATAAGGGAGGTGAACTGAAATTAGCGGAACATAAAAAATTCCTATGGTTGCAAAAAAAAGACCTTCTAAAATTGAATTGGGCCGAAGCTGATGTACCAATAGTTAAAGAGTATTTGAAGATATGATTGAAGGAATTTACGAAGAGATTGTTACAAAATTGGTAAAACATCAATTAAACAATGTTGTTAAAAGCAGCTTTTTCATTAAAACCAGCAAATTAGACAAAGAGGAGGCTTCGACTATTTTATCAAAACATTTATCACAAACGATAAAGTACGCCTTGGATTATATTAAGGGTGATAATTCAATTACGTTACAAATCGAAATTGCCAATAAAATCATTCTACTTCTAAAAAAAGAATTAGAAAATGAAGAGTTTGAAAACGACTTAGTTGTAATAGAGGGAGAAATTTTGAAAGCAATATTTTCAAAAATTGATTCTGATTACTCAAATCTGGATTTACACCTAAAAGAAATCACTCCATACACAAGACTTACCCATAGCGAGTTATTTACGGGGGGGAATGCTGGGTTATCGTTAGAAAGTGAACTCAAAAAGGAAATTCTATCATCTAATGAAATTGATTTACTAGTTTCATTTATAAAATTTAAGGGAATAATAATACTTCTAAAGGAACTTAAAGAGTTTACTCGAAAGGGAGGGAAACTCAGGGTAATTACTACTACCTACATGGGTGCTTCAGATTATAAGGCAATTCAACTACTTTCAGAACTCCCAAATACCCAAGTAAAAATTTCATACAACACAGGTAATGAAAGACTTCATGCTAAGGCATACCTTTTCAAGAGAAATACAGGGTTTCATACTGCATACATTGGTTCATCAAATTTTTCAAGGACAGCCCTTACCGATGGGTTGGAGTGGAATTTAAAAATTACGACTAAAGAGGTGGGACATATTATCTCTAAGTTTCAAAAAACATTTGATACTTACTGGCAAAGTGGTGATTTTGAACAATTTGACAACACCATCCATAAAGAAAAACTGGTTAACTCATTAAAACAAGGAAAAGGCACCAAATCCAATCAAGTAGTATCCAATTATTTTGAAATAAAGCCTTATCCATTCCAGCAAGAGATTCTTGAAAAACTCGAGGTTGAACGATTATTACACAATAGAAATAAAAATTTAATAGTAGCCGCCACCGGAACAGGAAAAACCGTGATTTCAGCATTTGATTACAAAAGGTTTAGAAGTAAATCCTCCGATAAACTCTTATTCTTGGCCCATCGTAAGGAAATTTTGGAACAATCACGCTCTACCTATCAGGGTATATTAAGAGACAACAATTTTGGGGAATTATGGGTTGACGGTCATATTCCTGACAGCTTTGACCATGTATTTGCTTCAATCCAAACACTAAACAATAGGATAAACAACTTAAATCTTTCCGATAAATATTATGATTTCATTGTCATTGATGAATGCCATCATTTAACTGCAAATTCTTATCGAAAAATTATCAATTATTTTAAGCCAAAAGTTTTTTTAGGTCTAACTGCTACCCCCGAAAGAATGGATGGTAGTAATATCCTAGAAGATTTCCATGGTAAAATTGCAGCTGAAATAAGATTGCCGGAGGCGTTAAACAGAAAACTGCTTTGTCCATTTCAATACTTCGGGATTACTGACAGTATAGACCTTACCAAAGTTAGCTGGGAACGAGGTAGATATGTTACCAGCGAATTATCATCCATTTACACCGCAAATGATCGGAGAGTTAACGAAATACTTGACGCCCTGGAAAAATACACCAAAGACCCATCAGATGTACGGGCATTAGGATTCTGTGTTAGCATAGAACATGCTCAATACATGGCGGAAAAATTTAATTTGGCCGGATACAAAGCGAGTTGCCTTACCAGTAAAAATACTCATCTCAGAGGGACAGTTAAAAATAAACTCTTGAAAAAGGAAATCAACTACTTGTTTGTAGTTGATATTTTTAATGAAGGAGTTGACATTCCAGAAATAGATACAGTACTTTTTTTGAGACCAACTGAAAGCCTTACTATTTTCTTGCAGCAACTGGGGCGTGGATTAAGACTTGCAGATAATAAAGAGTCCTTAACCGTGTTAGACTTTGTTGGAAATGCAAGACCTGAGTACAATTTTGAAGGAAAGTTTAGGGCTTTAGTTGGTAAAACCAAAACTCCAGTAATAAAAGAAATTGAAGATAATTTTCCTCATTTACCATTAGGGTGTTCAATCATTTTAGAGAAAAAAGCTAAAAATTTCATACTGGAAAATATTACGAAAGCAACTTCATTAAACCGAAACCAACTCATTTTAAAAATCCAACATTTTCAAAACCATACATCATTAGAACTAAACCTTAAAAACTTCATTGAATTCTATAATATTCCCCTGCAAATAATTTATAAACGAGGAGGATGGAAGAGACTTTGCCAAATGGCTGGCACACTTAAAGAATTTGATTCCAAAAATGAAAAAGAAATTGTTACTGCCATTTCAAAAAAATGGCTATCCTGCAGTTCAACTAGCTATTTTAAATTCATTTTAAGTTTAGCCAGAAGACAATTTAAATGTGTAACAAGTGAACTTAATGAAGCACAACAGAAAATGCTATTGATGCTTCACTACGACATATGGCAAAGTGCTGGTCGGTTTCAATCATTGGAAGAAAGCATTTCAGAATTGGGAGAAAATCCAATATTGATTGATGAAATAATTGAAATACTAGAGGTATTGATAGACAGAGTAGACTTCAAAGAGATTAATATAACTCTTCCGTACAATCAACCCCTGAAAGTTCATTCAAGATATACTAGAGATCAAATTCTTGCTGCTTTTGGCCTAAGTACATTTGAGAAAAAATCATCTAGTCGGGAAGGAGTAGCTTTTAATCCAAAGTTAAATACGGAACTTTTATTTATTAATCTCATAAAATCCGAAGAAAATTTCTCTCCAACCACAATGTATGATGACTATGCTATTAATGAAACTCTTTTTCATTGGCAAAGTCAAAATTCAGCTGGCCCCAATACGCCAAAAGGAATTTCCTATATAAATCATAAAAATGATGGAAAAAATATTTTACTATTCATCAGGGAAAAGAACAAAGATGAATATGGAAATACTATGGGTTACGTATTTAGCGGAAAAGCGGCAATTGAGGACCATTATGGTACCAAACCGATGAATATTAAATGGAAACTTAAAGAACCTCTACCACACTACTTATGGCATGATGCTGCTAAACTTAGAGTAGGATAATTTAATAATACTAACAAAAATCACCCGGATAAATATCCTTTTTAAGGCAATCAATCATTTTTTTGAGTAGTACAAAATGTCTCCCTATAAGTATTCATTCGTAATTTTTAAGTAACGGTAGGCAATCCCCGTTTCTCCTCCCATTTGAAAATTTTGTAGTTGATGAGCATTTAGGTGTTTTTTTTAATGGAGTTGCTAACAGGAGAGTCCCCAAACTCACATAAGTAGTGAAATAAGAACCCTTATTCCTTGACTCTATGAATTGAATAAATGGGGGTGAATTTTCCTGATAAAAATATGTAGGTAGATTAATTAACCTGGTTTCCGTGTCTTTTGCAAAAACCCGATGTATGGGTGGATAATCAAGAATTGACCAAAACCTATTTTTGTAGATTACATTTACACCCAATAATAATACTACATAACACATATATTATTATTTTCACGACTTTATTTTGCTATTAAAGCTAGTTTTAAAACATTTCAACACTTTACAAAGTAGTCAAGAAATTATTTAAAGATGAGTAAGTTTTTAACAGGGAACGACTTAGATAATGCTATTTACGATACCATTTGGGAAGCAGACCGAATATTAATGATCGTATCACCCTTTATAAAACTTGATGATTATTTTAAAAAACTATTCGATAGGCACCTCAACAACCACAAGCTTCACATCATCATTGTTTTCGGTAAAAATCAAAACAATGTAAGGCGGAGTTTGAGTAAAAGGGACTTCGATTATTTTAAACAGTTCCAAAACATAAGCATCATCTATGTACCCAACCTACATGCAAAATATTATGGCAATGAAAAACAAGGGATAATTACCTCTATTAATCTGTACGATCATTCCTTTAAGAACAATATTGAGTTTGGAGTATTCTCCGAGCAAAACATTTTCGGGAAACTAAAACCAAATGCAGATAATGACGCTTGGAACAAATGCCGCGAAATTGCGGATACTAATGAAGTCGTATTCATTAAAAGACCGGTATATCACACTAAAAAGCTATTAGTTACTCTTAGCAAAAATTTTGTGACATCCGAGGTAATCGTTGACCACACAAAAAATTATTACAGCAGTGGGCATACCTTTGAAACAGAAACCAAAAAGCTCCCTGATTTCCCTTTAGAAATCGAAAGGGAATCAGAAGATTTAAAACGTCCTACTCGAGTAAGGAAAGAGGCCCAAAACCCAAGTATTGGTTACTGCATTAGAACAGGAAAAAAAATAAGATACAACCCAAAGGAGCCCCTAAGTAAAACAGCATGGTTATCCTGGAATGAATATAGAAATCCAGATTACCCTGAAAAATATTGTCATAAAACCGGGAAAAAATCATTTGGTAAAACATCCATGAGCAACCCGATTCTAGAATAAGTGGTTTAATCTGGTAGATGATAATTCTACCCCCCAACTCTCAAATAATCGTTTAAAGCGGCTACGTACTTTTCGAAGTTATCTATGCCGGTTTTGGTGATTTTGCAGGTGGTGTGGGGATAGTTGTTTTTAAAGGTTTTTTCTACCTCTATGTAGCCCTTTTCTTTGAGTTTACTCAACTGCACACTTAAATTGCCCTTGGTGGCTTTTGTTTTTTCTAGTAAGAAATTAAAGTCCGCCTGCTCCACTCCCATCAGTAGTGAGATTATGGCCAGTCTTAGCTGGTTGTGAAGCAGGGGATCTAATTTTTTAAAGGCTGCCATTTTCTTCTGCTCTTTTTAGCATCAATCCTGGAATGATGTACCCGAAGAATAAACTGATTGCAAATGTAAGGGGTAAGTAGTTGGACGGGATAAATAAGGCTATTAATCCAGCTACCCAAAATACGATGCCACCATAGATCAAAGGCCTAAATTTTATAAGTAAACCCGATGCCAAGGTTGGTAAACCGGTTAAAAACATTATCCATAATCCAGGGTTTTGCTTCTGTAAAACCGAGGCTATGATTATTAATACCAATGTAACGGTATAGGAACTCCAGATGGCCATTATGGCTCTGTCGTATAAAGTAAAATGCGTCTGTTGCATTCCCTGCTTGCGACCTACTACCCCGGCCCAAATTCCGCCAATTGCTCCTGCCACAGGCCATGCAATAAACGGACTGGCATATTGCTCTTGGGTTAACCAAAATTCTACCAAACCAGCTACCGCCATTACTATTCCCCATATCAAAAAGTAAATAGAAGTTTTTGAAAAGGACTTCCTGGCCTCTGCGATCATAGATGTAATCATGTGGATCTGATTCAACTCCGAACTGTTTTCTTGCTTTTCCATCAGTAAATTATTTTAAACTTATCGCAAATATAGACTAGTTTATTTTATAAACCAAATATTTGTTTGGGTTGGAAATTAAGGGTGAAGAGTGAACGGATGAGGAGGGATGAGTGGATGAAGGATGAAAAGATGAAGGATGAAAAGATGAAAAGGCCTAGCGGTTAACTTTTCTCGTGTACTAGTGTACTAGATGACTGGTATACTGGTTGGGCAGCCCCAGGTGATAGAAGGTTGTGTTCACTAAAGTGTGTCATAGGGTTTATCTCAGACCTAACCTCGTTCTGCTCCCGTTCTCTCGATACACCCACGCCAAAGCGTGTGCACTCGAGAACCGAGAACCAAAAGCTCCAACGCAATTCCCTTCGTGCTTTCAGCTTCCAACTTTCAGCTTTGAGCTTTGAGCTTTGAGCTACGAGCTAACAACTCAACAACTAACTACTAAACCACTGACTACTTACCACTGACCCTTGACCACCAAACCAACGCGGTCATTACGAGCGTAGCATAGCTAAGAGGGAAACCCCGTTTACTAGAGCGAGAAACAGTGCGAGAATGAGGTGCATCAACAACTCATTCTCATTCTCATTCTCGCTCTCCCCCGTTCTCTCGATACACCCACGCCAAAGCGTGTGCACTCGAGAACCGAGATTCGATAGCGCAGACTGCATTCGCTGCGTGCTTTCAGCTTTCAGCTTTGAGCTTCGAGCTTTGAGCTACGAGCTAACCACTCAACCACTAACTACTAAACCACTGACTACTGACCCCTGACCCTTGACCACCAAACCAACGCAGTCATTACGAACGTAGCATCGCGAAGAGGGAAACCCCGTATACCAGAGCGAGAAACAGTGCTAGAATGAGGCCCATCAACTACTCATTCTCATTCTCATTCTCGCCCTCCCCAGTTCTCTCGATACACCCACGCCAATGCGTGTGCACTCGAGAACCGAGACCCAAAAGCTCCAACGCAATTCCCTTCGTGCTTTCAGCTTCCAACTTTCAGCTTTGAGCTTTGAGCTACGAGCTAACAACTCAACAACTAACTACTAAACCACTGACTACTGACTACTGACTACTGACCAGCTACGAGCTACGTTCCCTCACAAAAATCTTCTGTACTGTAGCCCACAAAACACCCAGATCACTTAAGACTCCTCTCCTATTGGCGATGTACTCCAAGTTTATTTTAATCTTGTCGGGCATGATCTGATTGATATAAAGCTCCTCTGGATCCTCCGCCTGGCGCAACAATTCGGTCTCATCCATATATTTTACGGAGGCCCAATCGGTTATACCTGGCTTTACTTCCAATACTTTTTTCTGTTCCAGGTTGTACATGTTTGTGTAGCGCGGCACCTCCGGACGAGGTCCAACCAAGCTCATGTCCCCCTTTATTACATTAATAAGCTGCGGGAGTTCGTCTAACTTATACTTACGAATTACATAGCCCACCCGAGTTACACGAGGATCTCTATCTCCTAGTGTGAGCTGCCCCTTGCCTTCGGAATTTTTGTACATGGACCGAAACTTGTACAGGCCAAAGGGCTTTTCATTTTGGCCTACTCTTTTCTGAATAAAAAATGGAGGAAAACCATCTTCCAGTACTATGGCTAGCATTAACACCAAAAAAAGTGGGGAAAATAGAAGGAATAAGCTTAAAGCAATTGTAAAATCAAATAGCCTTTTCATCGCATTACTGCTTGTACTGCCTTTTTTACGTGGTCTACTACATAATCCACCATTTCATCGGTTAAATCGAAATATACCGGCAGTGAAATTTCGTTGGCAAAACAATTATAAGCGTTGGGATAATCCTTTATATCATACCCTTTATTCTTGTAATAGGACAACATAGGTAGCGGCAAAAAATGGACATTGGTTGCTATACCCTGCTCCGCCAAAATGGTAATTATTTTATCCCGATCCGCCTCTTTAGCATCCTTAATGCGCAGCCTAAATAGGTGATAAGAAGACTCCTTTACATTATCGGCAAATTCGGGAAGTAGGCATAGTTCCTCATCGGCCAATCCTTGAATGTATCGGTTACATATCTCTTTTCTTCTGTTCAGGGTTTCATCATAGCGTGCAAGCTCCACCAGTCCGATAGCAGCCTGCAAATCCGTCATATTACATTTGTATCCAGGATATGCAACATCGTATCGCCAAGCACCGGGCTGCATTTTTTTAAAGGCATCTTTAGATTGCCCATGCAGTGATAGCGTGCGTAGTTCCGCGTATAGCTCATGGTTATTAAAGGCCTCGAAATTAAGGCACACTGCCCCGCCTTCAGCGGTAGTCAGATTTTTTACCGCGTGGAAAGAAAACACCATTGCATCCACCTGTGAGCCCAACCTTTTTTTTCCGTACAAGGCTCCAAAGGAATGTGCTGCATCGGCCATAACCATTGGGCGACCTAACTGTTTTTGCCTGTCGTTTCTCGGTTGGAATAACGCTTTACCTTTTTCTAATGCCAAAGCCAGAATTTCGCAGTAATCGCAAGGCATTCCAGCAATATCCACCGGTACAATTACCTTGGTTCTATCGCTAATTGCAGCTTCTATAGCTGCTAAATTTATGTTTGCATCGGCATTGTTCACATCCACCATTACGGGTGTAGCTCCAACGTGTTCTACCACATTTGCCGTTGCGCAATAAGTGTAAGCCGGTACAATTACTTCATCGCCCTCCTGCACCCCAAACCATCTTAGCATCAACTCTAATCCGGCGGTGGCACTGTTTAAACATACGGTTGCACTAGCTTGAGTGTATGCTGTAATTTCTTCCTCGAGTTTTGCCGTTTTTGGTCCCGTTGTAATCCACCCACTATTAAGGGTATCAACCACCTCAGCTATTGTTTTATCATCTACCCTTGGGGGTGCAAATGGAATTTTCATGAACTCTTTCTTTTTTCCCTGTACGCCATGATGCAAAACGCCGTAACAACCGTTGTAACTCCCATCTGACGCTCCAAAGTACACTCAAAAAGCAGCGCAATGGCTATGGATATGGTTACAACCCAATTGTAAATATTAGGTTCGGGATAGCGTAAAAAATAAAGTAAGACCAGGCACAACGCCAATAAACCAAGAATCCCCCCTACTACAAATAGCTGTAGGTACTGGTTGTGCACGTTGGTATATCCTCTTTCTTTAAGAAAATCCATGCCATCCTCTTGCCACTTTGCATGTAGAAAGGAAGTTGCATGCTGCGCCCCCACGCCTCCGGGCATAATTTCACTTTTGTGGTCGTATACCGATTGCCACATGAGCAAACGTACATTGGTACTGCTTTTCGCCTTGCTTTTATCTTTAGCTGCAAGGGTTTGCACCATTTCTGTGGTGCGATTAATTCCTTTACCCATCATGCGAACCGTCCCACAAATGAGTGTGGCGCCCACTATGGTGTATACTAAATACTTTATTCCTCTATTATAAATAAAAGCGTGTACCAACATTACCAATGCCGTTACTATGGCCGCTATATGTATGGCTCTGGCAGAAAGCAAATACAACAGGGCAAGAAATAAAACTCCCAGGGCATAATCCCAAGTTCCTTTTTGCTTTTTCTGAATAAGCCATATCCACCCTATTAAGACCATTAATGCGAAATAACTGGGATGCATCCGTAGGGATAGGTTTCCATAGTAAAACTCACTGGCGTCCCCAGATATGGCAAAGCGGATTATCGCCGCAAGCAATAAGGCTGCCCCCATAATTCCAGCACCCCAAATCCATGTGTTTTTAAGGGTTCGGATATTTATTTCTTTAAAGCAGAAAAGTAATGGGATAAATAGGTAGTAAAACTTGTTTCTAACGGTATAAATACCATCGTATAGTTTGGGCTCATTCCATATGCCCCAAACGTATATTATTAGCAAAACCAAGAGCAGTAATGGGAGTTTCCCCATGGTTCTGAAATCGTTTCGAGAGAAATTTATAAAATGGGCAAGTACCAAGGTAACCAAAAGGATAATGGTGTACCAGGTTAGTGGAAAGGCAAGTAAAAATACACTTGCCATTGCCAACCACGTTGTTTTAGTGTGTCTCGAAATATTTATCAAGGCTATTAACTATCATTTCTCCTGCATTTCCCTTTCCGTAAAGTTCGAGTTCGGGAAAATTGGTTTCGTTTAAAAGTCGCTTTGCATGGCTTGTAAACTCCTCTCCACTATTGATTAGCGTGTTTACACCATTTTCAATTAACTCTACCCACTCGGTCTGCTCTCTCAGGGTTAGACAGTGCTTTTTAAAGAAAAAGGCTTCCTTTTGCAATCCACCCGAATCGGTAACCACAAATTTACAACGGTCTAACAACTGTACCATATCCAAATATCCAACTGGATCTATGGTTTCAAAATCTAACTTTAATCCTACTTCTGCCAATTTCTTTTTTGTTCTTGGGTGCAGAGGTAAAACCACCTTGGTTTCTTGATTTAACTGGTTTAGCGCATTAACAATAAAGGCCAAACGCTCGGGATCATCGGTGTTTTCTGCGCGGTGTATAGTACATAGCACAAAATTATTTTGAGGTAGTGATTTCACAAAGTCCGACGCCTCCCCTTTTTCTTTGTAGAACAGCGCTGCATCGTACATTACGTCGCCCGATTTTTCAATCACTGTGTCTATGTTATCGTATCCCTCGCGCTTTAAATTTTGAATGGCCGTTTCGGTGGGACAGTATAGTATATCCGAAATTCTATCGGTGAGAATTCGGTTAACCTCCTCGGGCATTTTCATGTTAAAAGAGCGCAACCCCGCCTCTACATGCGCAACAGGTATATGCATTTTCCTTGCTGCAAGGGCACCAGCGATCGTAGAATTGGTATCCCCATAAACCAGCACCATATCGGGCTCTTCTTTCTCAAAGACCTCTTCTAGTTTCTCGAGCATTCTTCCCGTCATGGCTCCATGACCTAAAGAATTAACCTCCAGATTATAGGCGGGTTTAGGGATTTCCATTTCCTCGAAAAAAACATCCGACATGTTTTTATCGAAGTGTTGTCCCGTGTGTATTATTTTTTCTTCGAATCCACTTGCTTTAGCAAAAGCTCTACTTACTACTGCAGCCTTTACAAATTGGGGTCTCGCCCCTACAATGGTTAGAATTTTTTTCATGCTTTATCTTTAAGATTTAACAGCCAAGTAATCAGCTCCTCGGCTATTTTATCTCTATCAAAATTTTCCGCTACGAACTTACGACCATTTTTACCGCTTTCCATCCGAAATTGCTCATCCTGATATAATTTCTCAATGGATTGGGCCATGTCTACAGCGCTTTCTGGGGTGTAAAACACACCACAATTTCCTCGGTCTATAAATAGCTCTTTCGCCTCCCCTTCTACACCTAATACCAAGGGGATTTCCATTGCAGCGTTCTCGAATATTTTGGAAGGAATTGCCCCCTGGAAAATGGGTAACCGCTTTAAGGGCACCAATGCACAAGAGGCATTCATTAAAATCCCTGGCATTTTATCTTTTCCAACGGGATCTAAAAAATAAACCTTATTTAAGCCCTTCTCTTTTGCTGTTGCCTTTAACTCATCCTTTAGCGGACCTGCCCCAAGAAACACAAAGGCGATGTCTTTTTCTTTTAGGATTTCTGCAGCATTTAAAATTACCTCCAAACCTTGGGCATGACCGTGAATTCCAGCATAAAAGCAGTAAAACTTATGTTCTGGAATGGCTATATCTATCTTGCTAATTTGCCGCCTATCGAAGTAAGTCAAATCTACCCCATTGGGCAGCCATTTCACCGTTTTATTTGGAAAACGACGCTGGATATCTTTTACGATCCCTTGGGTTTGCCCAGTTATTAAATGCGCCTTTTTGTACAACCAAGCCTCTAGTTTATAAGCCGGTTTTAACATAAGTGGATTAGTCACTAAGCCAAGTGATTCGGCACTTTCCGGCCATAAGTCGGATACGTTAAAGATGAATTTTGCCTTCAACCTTTTACTTAGGAAATAACTGGATATCCCTAGAAATAAGGGAGGAGATTCGCACAAGACAAAATCAAAATCCCCTTTTAAATGCTTGCGACCTATTTTATACGAGCTCCAAACAAAGGAAAAATAATTTCTAAGTCGAGAGGTTATGGCCTTACTTTTACTCACATAAATGGAGGATCTATGAACGGTAAGTCCACCCATTTCCTCTTTCAAATAGCTTTTGTTTTCATAGCCCGGCATTATTTCCATTTGTGGATAATTGGGCATAGCCGTAAGCACCTCTACCTCAACTCCCTTTTTTACCAACCGGACTCCTAATTCATAAAGTCGATTTTGTGGAGCCCCTACTTCAGGGGGAAAGTATTGTGAGTGGATTAAAAGTTTCATTACCCCAGTATTTCGCGATACGCAGCTAACTGCTGTTGTACATTCAATTTAAAGTCGAAGTGGTTTTCAACAAAAGCCCGTCCCTCATTACCCATCTTTTGAATCATCTCCGGATGATCGATATAATATTTCATTGCCCTTTCGCAACGCGTTGCCGTTAATTCCTCTATCATTATACCCGTTTTATTGGGCTCCATGGTTTCGGGCAAGCCCCCTTTGTTGGAGACGATAACGGCCAAACCACATGCTTCGGCCTCTAACACCGATACTCCAAAGCTTTCGCTCCTAGAGATATTAATAAAAACGTGGTTTTGATTGAGTATCTCTGGGATTTCACCGGGCTGTTTTCGACCCAAAAAGGAAATGCCACGGTCTAGATATTTCCCTGCCAACTTTTTGTAGTTTGTCTCCTCTGCACCTCCTCCAACAACGGTTAGAGTGCATTTTAAACTCGGATGTTGATTTAGCAAATTTACAAAGGCTAAGACGGCAATATCTATACCATAGGTATGCTCCAAGCTCTTTACTATAACAAAACGAATTCCCTCGGAAAGTTCTGGTTTAGAGTGGGGGCGGAAATGAGTTAAATCTATCCCAAAGGGAATGAGCTTTGATTTTCCAGCAACTCCAAAACCCTTCAGTTTCTCCATCATAAGTGCACTGGATGAAAAAACCGATTTCGACCGCTTTAAAATCATGGTCAAAATGGTTTTGTGCAGGTAAGACCTATTGGGAAAGACCAATAAATCTGACCCCCAAACTGAGACTACATAGGGCCTAAAACGAGATAAGTAGGCTAACAACCCATACGACGTTGCATAATGAACATGGATTAAATCGGGCTGAAAGGACTTGATGGTCTTTTTAAGTTGAGGCAGCACTTTTAAATAGGTGCTTTTATCAAATGCCGAAGCGTTCGATTTTACAAGGGTATCCGCCGAAAAAGAACCTATTCCCAGCTCTTTCAATGCTGGCGAAATGTCTCTAAGACTAAAAAGAAAAATCTCCACATCTCTCCCATGGATGGCACTTACCCACTTTATAGTGTGAGAGGAACTTCCATCGGCTAAAAACAGGATCCTTTTCATGCGCCTACCTCCATTTTAGCCATCAATTGCTTACAGACTGCTTCCCATGTAAATTCCTGGCGTACCTGTGCTACCATTTCCTTTTTTCCGGAGATCTCGGAAAGCTCACGGGACAAGTTTTTCAACACCCGTAGTACATCCTCTTTATTGGGTTTTGTAATCCAACCTATGCCTTTTTTTGCTATTAAATCTGCACTAATCGTTCCTTCCATGGCGAGCATAGGCAGCCCGTTACAAATGTATTCTGGTATTTTTATGGAGTAAGACAGCTTACCATATCCAGAAGGTAGAAGCGGAAACAACCCTATATCCATTTGAGGGTAAACCTCCTGCAAACCTTTATGATCTTGATGGATCACTTTTAATCTTGGAATTTTCCCCAATCGCAACTTCTCCTTCTCGTATTCTGGCTTCCTACAACAAAGGGTGAGTTCCATATCTTGTGGTAACTGCTCTAAAGCACCCAAAAAGGCATCGCTTATATACATGCTGCTAACCCCTCCAACATAAAAGAGTTGAATCGGCTTTTGAGTTTGCGTTTGGGGATGCTCGTTAAAAATCACACCTCCAGGTGACAAAGGGGTAGATTTAAGCTGGTGCTTTTGAAGTAAGTAATCGGCAAAGGGTTGAGATGGAACATAAAGGTGGATTTTCTTTTCCTTCAAAAACCTCAACTCCTTGGTTCCATACTTTTTTAAATAATGTAGGATGTAGCGCTTTTTAAGTAGCGGTAAGTTTTTATACACCTCATCAAAATCCCAATAAATATCGCGGTAGAAATAATGTATAGGAAGCGATTGGGCGAGTAAATACTCCAATAAATCCCTTTCGGTTGCATCATAAAAGTAGCGTTTGAATGGGAGGATTCCTTTTTTCTGGATATGTAAACCAAGGGGAAGCGTTCTGTTTTCTACGTATACCGCATCGTACTTAACTCCTGAGGCTATGCTATTTTTTAAGGCAACGATCCTTTCCTTAAAATCCGCCCCTTCACCAGAAACACAAAAAACATCTGCAAATTTTCTAAGATGAGCCAACATTTTAGCAGGCCTTAAATTGCTACCTGCATTTTTAGCTTCCACCTTACCCGAATGAATGAATATTATCTTTTTCATTTCCCTGAATTCTGTTTTGCGATAAATAGAATCCACAATAATTTAACGAGCATACCTATACTTTGAACCAGCACTAGAAACCCAAGAACTTCGTAAAAGCCCCAAGATAATTCAGCCAATTGCCAAATACCAATTAGCGAAAACAACGAAATCGCCAGACTTATTCTAAAAAATGTTTTTTGTCTTTTTAATATGGTGGGAATGGTGCTAACCGGCGATGCAATAAAATTTAAACCCAACCAGGGCGCCATGTAAGATGCGTAATTACCAGCCTCTGCCCAATCCTGCCCCAATACAAAGGCAAAAATTTCTTCGCCGAATAAAAATAATGTTCCAAATCCTACGGTAGAAATTAAGAATAAAAGGCCCGTTACGCGTAAAATCAAAGAAAAATAGGCCTCTCCAGCATTGTGAGCCTTTGAAATTTTCGGATACAAAGCCTGACCGATAGAAGCTCCAAACAACTGCAGCGGTATTCTAAGATATCGTAGCGTAAATGCAAAAAGACCGAGACTCCAGGCACCAAAGTAGGCAGATATCAAGGCTAACAAAATCAACTTTTCACCTTCATCCGTTAGTCCGTGAGGTAAATTTGCTTTGGGAAACTCCTGCCACACCTTCATCTGTTCCCTTTCCGATTTTGAACTTTTGAAACGGAATCCATTCAACTTTTTCTTTAAGCTTTTCCATCCCATAAAAATTGGAAAAACTAGCCCCAGTAATTGTCCCCATAATAATCCAAGGGAACCCATTCCGGCATATCCACCTGCCACTTTAACCAACTGATTACTGGTGGTTGAAACAATTTTAATACTGGATATCTTTTTAAAATTTTCAGCCCGAATTAAGCTCTGGTTAATGATGGAAAACAAGGTGGTTACCGCTACTAATGGTCCCAAATAAACAAGTAGCGTTTCCAAGCCCGCATTATCCATCAATTGGGCCACGTCCGATTTAAAAAGCAGTGTTAAAATCAAAATCGCGCAACTAAACATTAATGAAAATCGCAGGGCTATAGTGGCCAAATTAGCGCTGTGCTCTTCCTTTTTAGGTAGCACCATAGCCAATTCATATCTCAGGGATGCTAACACCACTGCAAATGCCAAAAGCTTTGCAAACAACTCAAAACTCCCAAAGTCTTCTGGGGTGTATAGCCGGGTTATAATGGGTGCAGCTATAAAGGGTATAATTAATGCAAACACATTGCCCGACAAGAGTATTGCTACATTTTTAAAAAGGCCAGTTCGCATTTAATGGGTGAATTGCTTTGAGGGCTTAAAAGTAAAAAAGCCATCGTTAGGATGGCTTTTCAGTTTTTTATTTAGCGTAATTAATCGCCCGTTTCTCTCGAATCAGGGTAACTTTTACCTGACCCGGATAGGTCATTTCGTTTTGGATACGCTGCGAAATATCAAAGGATAGTGTATCTGCTTGGGCATCGCTTACCTTTTCGCTTTCTACCAATACTCTCAGCTCTCTACCTGCTTGGATAGCGTACGCCTTAAGAACGCCATCGTAACTTAATGCAAGCTCTTCGAGGTCTTTTAAGCGCTTAATATAAGATTCAACCACTTCTCTACGAGCACCTGGTCTTGCACCTGAGATGGCATCACAAACCTGAATAATTGGCGAGAATAAAGAAGTCATTTCAATTTCGTCGTGGTGCGCTCCAATAGCGTTGCATACCTCGGCTTTCTCTCCGTACTTCTCTGCCCATTTCATACCTAAAATAGCATGAGGTAATTCTGGCTCGTTATCTGGCACTTTACCTATATCGTGTAACAGACCGGCACGTTTAGCAACTTTAGGATTAAGTCCCATTTCGCTAGCCATAATAGCACATAGGTTAGCAACTTCTCTAGAGTGCTGAAGTAAGTTTTGTCCGTATGAAGAACGATACTTCATTCTTCCCACCATTCTTGTTAATTCTGGGTGTAAACCATGAATTCCAAGATCTATACAGGTACGCTTACCTGTTTCAATAATTTCTTCCTCTATGTTCTTTTGGGTTTTGCGAACCACCTCTTCAATTCTTGCGGGGTGAATTCTACCATCAGAAACCAACTGGTGTAAAGATAATCTTGCTATTTCTCTTCGTACCGGATCGAAACAAGAAAGGATAATTGCTTCGGGAGTATCATCTACGATAATTTCCACTCCAGTTGCTGCTTCTAGTGCTCTAATATTTCTTCCTTCTCTACCAATAACACGTCCTTTAATCTCGTCGCTATCGATATTGAATACCGAAACCGAATTTTCTACGGCATGCTCCGTTGCGACACGTTGGATGGTTTGAAGTACAATTTTCTTGGCTTCTTTAGAGGCGGTAAGCTTGGCCTCTTCCATAGAATCCTGGATAAAAGACATCGCCTCTGTTTTGGCTTCGTCTTTAAGCGACTCAACCAGCTGTTTAATAGCCTCGTCTTTGGATAATCCTGATACGCTTTCGAGCATTTGAATGTTTTTCTGATGGGCTTTATCCACCTCAGACATTCTTTTCTTAAGCCCAGTAAGCTGGTTTTCTACCTCTTGAGTTTTGTCTTTTAAACTCTTCTCTTGGCGCTTAATTTCCTCGTGACGTTGCTTTATATTTTCTTCTCTTTTATTAAGCTTATCCTCGATCTGCTGCTGCTTTTTATTGCGCTCATTAATCAGCTTTTCGTGCTCTTCTTTAAGAGAGGAAAATTTTTCTTTTGCCTGGATAATTTTATCCTTCTTAATTACCTCTGCCTCTTTCTCTGCCTCGGCAATTATTGCTTTTTTTCTATTGCCCAACAAGAGGTTGGAAAGCAAGATGGTAAGCCCAGCCCCTACGACTAAACCACCTATCCCGCCAATTAAAATACTCGTTAAATCCATGTTTGTAACACTTAAAAATATTAAACATGGCCTAAGAAACTAACGAAAAGAGAAGGACTAAATAGAGGTGTTTTCTAAGTAAAAATCGAGTTTAGCTTCTATTTGCTCCAACTCGTTTTTAGCGGCATCTACTTCTTTTTTATCACTTAGCAATAAGTTTTGCGTAGCAATTTGTAATGCCGTCATAGCCAATAGATCCTGCTTATCTTTTACAGCGTAGTTTTCCTGAAATTTCTTTACGTGATCCTCGATTAAATCGGCGGCCTTACGGATAAATTCTTCCTCCTCAACGCTTACCGTTAAAGGATATACCCTACCTCCTACTGTTATTTTTATCGATAAATCACTCATGTCGAAACCTACTTGTTAAGCAAGGCTATGCATTTATCTATTTCCCTAACTAATTCGTTAATCTTAAGCCTGGCCTCTCTTTTCCCCTCCTCGGCTTCGCCACCAATGGCGCCGGCAGTTTCCAAAAGAACCAACTTTTCATTTACACGGGTAAATTCCTGCTCCTTTTCTTTTAGCAAAGCTTTTAAGGAATTAATCTCTCTGTCCTTTTCGGACAATTCCTCCTTTAAAGATTCAGCGTGCTGCAATACGCGCTCTAACTTTTTGCTTAACCTAAAAACTAGATCAGACAATTCACTCATCCTGCAAATATATAACGCAAATGTAATTTTGTAAACGGGTAAAACAATAGACTTTCACAACTATTGTTTAGTTTATTTATGGAGCCGAACTATTCTTTTATTTTCGCGCAAATTTCTAATCTCCGTATGCCTTATAAACCAGCTATTTACCTTTTTATTTTTCTTTTTTGTCAATTTCGTGCCCTCGCACAAGATTTTCACCCCCCTCTTAATATCCCCCTGGTACTTTCTGGAAATTTTGGAGAAATAAGATCCAACCATTTTCACTCTGGTTTGGATATAAAAACACAAGGTAGAATTGGTTTACCCGTTTTTTGCATCACCGACGGAACCGTTGCAAGGGTAAAGGTATCACCATACGGATACGGCAAAGCTTTATACATAAATCACCCCAACGGACAAACTAGTGTATACGCCCACCTCAATTCTTTTTCTCCCGAAATCGAAGCTTGGATAGAAGATCAACAATACGCCCAAAAATCATACGACATCAATACCTTTCCTCCCGCGGGAAAATTTGTGTTTAAAAAGGGAGATGAAATTGGGAAAAGCGGAAATAGCGGTTCCTCTGGCGGGCCGCACCTTCACTTTGAAATTAGAGATACCAAAACCGAGCGCCCCATTAACCCCTTGAAATACCCTTTTAAAATTGCCGATAACAAAGCTCCGTCTATTTATGGCCTCTCGGTGTACGCACTCGACGATAAAAGTCATGTCAACAATACCCATTATGCAAATTTCTCAATGGGTGGTAGTTATGGCAATTACAGTTTAAAACCCGGAGAAACCATTTCGGCACATGGGAATATTGGTTTTGCATTGCATACTATAGATCGCCTAGATGCAGCCAACAATAAGTGCGGCGTGTACAAGGTAACCCTTAGTGCTGGAAACGACATTTTGTATCAATTCGAAATCGATGAGCTAGACTTTAGCACCAACCGCTACATGAATGCCCATATCGATTATCGCAACTACAAAAAATACCGAAAACATTATCACCGTTTATATACCGTAGAAAATAACCCGCTAGATATATACAATATCCGAAAGCGAAACGGGGCCCTGCAATGCATTGGCGAAGGAGAAATACCAATAAAAATAACAGTTGAAGACGTGGCTGGAAATGCCTCCACCCTCGAATTTACAGTTCAATGCACCGCACAACCTAGCACCCGAATTATAGAAGCTAACCCCAACCAACAATGGGTAGATTGTAAAAAACCTTTTGAATGGAAGTCAGACATTGCAAGCGTAGCCATCCCAAGCAGCTGCTTATACTTATCTGAATACATGGATTTTAAAAGCAGCACCGATAACAACGGCCTCCCTGTTTTAACGGTTGGTGATGAAACCTATGGCGCACAAAAATCTTACACCTTACGACTAAAAATTCCAGAAACGCTTATGCCCAAGGCTAATAAGATCCACCTGGGTAAAGTAGCTGCAAATGGAAGAGCTTATCCAGATAATCCTGGAGAGGTACACGGCGCTTGGTTCGAGGCCAAAAACAGAGAATTTGGAACCTACACCTTACTTGTTGACACCCTTAATCCATATATAAAACCACTTTCCTTTTATCCTGGAAAGGAAGTTAGAAATGGAAATAGCCTGCGCTTTAGGATTAAGGATAGCGGCAGTGGTATTCAGGAATACAACATGTATATAGACGACCAATGGGTACTGGCAAGTTACGACTACAGAACGGGGGCCTTAACCCACATTTTTGATACGGAAAGAATAAAACCCGGAAAACACGTTTTACGTGTAGAAATTTTAGATAAAGTTGGCAATCTTGAAAGCTATTCGGGAACGTTTACCAGCTATTAAATGTATCTTTAAGGCCCCATGTTGTATCGATTTATTTTAGCTTTTGCTTTTTGCCTTTTCACCACTTTTGTCGGGGCGCAGGTATCTGAGAAAAATCCAGAGAATGTTATTCAATTTTCAGGGGTAGTCGTTACCGCCGATTCTCTAAGAGCACTTCCCTACACTAACATCTTAATCGTTAACAAGGGAATTGGTACCTCGACAGATTATTACGGTTACTTCTCTTTTGCAGCCGAATTAGGCGACAGTATTTTATTCTCCTCGGTTGGATACAAACGAGCGTATTACCAAATTCCTGACACGCTTACCGATAACAAATACTCCATTGTTCAGGTAATGAATAGCGATACGGTTTACCTGACCGAAACCGTTATTTACCCTTGGCCTACTCCAGATGAGTTTAAGGAGGCTTTTCTTGCCCTTAATGTGGCCGACGACGAAATTGCTCGAGCTCAAAAAAACTTAGATCCTAGGGTGCTTTACAAACGCATGCTCGAAATGCCTATGGATGGTACAGCGAATTACAAATATCAAATGCAGCAGATCCAAAATCGACTGTATTACGCTGGTCAGGCACCCCCTATTCAATTGTTAAACCCCTTTGCCTGGGCTCAATTCTTTAAGGCTTGGCAAGAAGGAAAATTTAAACGCGAAAAAAATTAAAGGAATTTTGATCCGTAGTTTTCTCTGCTTATTTCTAGCCTTTGCCTTTACGAGCACCTTCGCTCAAACAACATTCTCCGGATGGATTACCGAAGAAACTGGAAGCCCCGTTCCAAACGCTATCATTATAGCCAACGACAGTGTGGTGGCCGTTTCAACGGAGGATGGTACTTTTAGTTTTAACGGCAATTACCAGAAGGTAAAAATTCAAGTAAGACACACGGGGTTTCAGCCATTTTACAGAGTCATTCAACCGAAAGGAAACGAGGTAAAACTAAAGTTCGAACTGGATTACCTACAACTTTCAGAAGTACTTATTGAAGAAAAGGCCAGAACAGATAATCTTCAAAAATTATCCGCAAAAGACATTTCAGAAATCCCCTCCGCCTCTGGAGACTTTATTCAGCAAGTCTTAGGCGCCCAAGCTGGGGTTGCTATAAATAACGAATTATCAGCCTCCTACTCGGTAAGGGGCGGTAGCTACGACGAAAATTTGGTTTACGTAAACGGAATTAGAGTTTACCGCCCATTTTTGGTTAGAGCTGGACAGCAAGAAGGGTTGAGCTTTATAAATTCTGCCATGGTAGAGAACATAAACTTCTCAGCCGGTGGATTTGCTGCCCGTTATGGGGATAAAATGTCGTCTGTTTTAGACATCACCTACAAAAAGCCTAAAAAGTTTGAAGGTGAGGCCGAGTTGGGACTTATGGGAGGAAATTTTGCAGCCGGCTCAGCAAGCTTGGATGGAAAATGGACCTACATAGGTGGTATCCGATACAGAGCAAACGGCCTGCTTCTCGGAAGTCTAGAAACCCGAGGAGAGTATCAACCTCAATTCTGGGATGCTCAATTCTACGGGACGCATCAACTTTCAGATAAAACCGAGATAGGATTATTGGCAGTGCACAGCAATAACCGCTTTCGATTTGTTCCTCAAACCCGCGAAACAGATTTTGGAGGATTTGCTCAAGCACTTAAATTCACTGTTTTCTTTGACGGACAGGAAGAGTCTCGGCAATCTGCCACCACGACCGCACTGGAAATCAACCACCAATTTTCTAACCGAAGTAAGCTAAATGTAACCCTTAGTAATTTCGGAACAGTACAAACCGAGAACTTCGATATCGTTGGGCAGTACCGCCTTGACGAAACCAATAGAGATTTTGGATCCGATGAATTCGGCGACGTGGTTCGAAACCTTGGAATCGGAGGCTTCTTAAACAACGCTAGAAACCGCATTGACGGAAATGTAAGCAGCATTCAAGCTAGACACAGCTATAGCCTTGGAAGACACTTTATTAGAACGGGAGCGTCGTATTCTATTGAAAACTTTACAGAGAAGGTAAAGGAATACCAATACGTAGATTCTGCCGATTATTCCATCCCAAGGGATCCAAACCAACTTCTGGTTTTTGAAAATTTACGTGCCCGAAACAAACTAAACACTTCGCGTATTCAGTTTTTTGCTGAGGACGAGTGGAAAATTGATTTACCCAAAGATGCGGAGTTGGCCATAAACGCAGGGTTTAGAGGACATTACTATCAGTATAACAATCAATTTGTGGCGGGTCCCCGGGCTTCCATCGCTTTTTATCCCAAAATCATTAACCAAATTAATGATAGCCTTTCGGTTAACAGAGAAATGGTAGTTCGCCTTTCGTACGGACAGTATTACCAACCCCCATTCTATAGAGATTTAAGAAGCTTAAATGGTGTTATTTCTCCAGATATTAGGGCGCAAAAATCAACACATTATGTATTAAGCCTAGAATATGGCCTAATAATCTGGGACCGCCCATTTAAGTTACTCTCCGAATTTTATTATAAAGACTACGATAATCTTATTCCATACGAGTTAGAGAACGTTCGGATTCGTTACTACGGCGAAAACAGTGCAAAAGGTTATGCCACGGGTTTTGATGTTAAATTAAACGGGGAGTTTATCGAAGGACTGGAATCTTGGTTAAGCCTTGGAGTTTTGAGCACCGAGGAAGATTTATTTAACGACAGAGAGGAAATCTATCTAAACTCCGATGGCGATACCATACCCTCTTTTTCATTTAATAAAACCCCAGTAGACACCATTGTAAATTTCCCTGGTTTTATTCCTCGCCCAACCGATCAACGCCTGCGATTTGGGATGTTTTTTAGAGACCAAATGCCTGGCTTTGAGGACTTAACCGTTCAACTAAACTTCCTATTTGGAACGGGACTTCCCTTTGGACCTCCAGATTTTAATCGCTACAAAGACATTTTAAGAACCACCTCCTACAAACGAGTTGATGTTGGCTTTAGCAAAGAGTTTATTAAAGCGGGTAAAGAATATTCCGGGCTTCGTAAAAATCTTAAAAGCCTGAATTTCAGTGTGGAAATATTAAACCTATTAGATGCCCAAAACGTGGTAAACCACACTTGGATTAAAGATGTAAGTGGTGGTCAATTCGCCATACCAAATTACCTAACACGCCGAAGAATTAACTTAAAGCTTACTGCTCTCTTTTAACCGCCTTAAATACTTTAAGGCGTAATTTTTCGTAGCGAATTTGCATTTCGGCTACTTCTTCAAGAGCAATATTTTCGTCGTATTCATGCGAAACATCGTAGCGGGCAATTAGATAATCACCGGGATTTAATTCTCCCTCATGGTACCTTAGAATTTCATTGCGCTCCACCTCGACATAAAAAGTGCTTTCATGGTTTATGGGAGTAGCTGGAAATAGATACAAAGGGCTTCCCGCCGTTAACTTGGCAACTGCAATCGCATCCTCCTTGTATTCCACCGTTCTATCAAACCGATACCGGTGTTCCATTACAAAAAAGTTGAAAGCAAGCCTCACTCCTATCAAACAAACAAATAGATATAACCAGCGGCGAGCACCATGCCTCCAGTATAAGAAGGTACCTACTCCAATGATCAGAAAACAGAGTAAAGCTTTAATAAATCCTTGCTCTACCTTAAAATCAACAAATAAAACCGCAAATGGAGCCAGGGTTAAAAGGATAAGTATACCCCCTAGAAACATTTCTAATCCGCGGATAACTTTATGATTCTTATGCACGGTATAGTAATATCCCAAGAAAATAAAAACAATGGGATATAACATAAACAAGTAACGTGGGTAATACCCTGGAGACAGCCAGTACACCGGAATATTCACCAAAAAAATCAAACCAAAGGCCTTTAAGAATGAACTCTCTTTAATTCTTGTTCTAAACCCCTTTAGAAAAAACACAGGGATGAAAAGCAAAAAGGGTGCGAGGTGCATTAAATGATCTACAGGAAATTTTATGATGCTAACTAATCCTTCCCACCACTGCTTATCCTCATCGATAACGGTGCGTTGTGCACTTTGATCCCACAATTGGGCAACCCATCCATCTAAATCGTTGTACTGATTATAAACCGAAAAGTAAGCACTTATAATTCCTGCAAAAATCAAAAATGATAGGATGTGCTGCCAGGAAAAAATCTTCTTCCAATTACTAAAGAGGCAAATAATAGCAATGGCACTTAATCCAGTAAACAACACACTGGGTAATCCTTTACACAAAAATCCAATAGCATGCAGAATGTAGCTATACATCAGAGCTTCAAGCCACTTGCCTTGCTTACCCTTTTCGAATAACACAATGAATCCCAAATAGGTAATCCATGAATAAAAAATATCGATATGTCCAAGAAAAGAGGCATAAATCAGCATGCGCCCACAGAGCACAAACATCAAAGCTGCCAAAAACGCAGCGAAATGCGAGATGTATTTTTTGCTGTGTTGAAAAATGGTGAAAGCGAATAAGAACAAGGGAACAGAACTTGGTAAACGCAACAGAAACTCAGACTTTGAGCCCGTTAATTGCATCAGCCCAATTAAAATCCAATTGTAGAAAGGAGGTTTGCGGTAATACCACTCGCCATTTATGGTTGGGGTCCAGTAATTACCCGAAAGCATCATTTCTAGCGCAACCACTGTACGAGTTGGTTCATCGGCTCTTAAGGGCAAAAAGCCAAGTCGAAAATGATAAACCAAAAAAGCTAGGATAGCTATTCCTAAATACCAGGTGTTGGGATGGGTTCTATAATGATTTTCTAATCGCTCTATTAGGCCAGGTTTCATGGATAGGAAATATCTTGATCTATGGGTTTAAAGGCGAAAATAACTCCAAATAAACTGGAAATAGCCATAGAAAAGAAAAACAGCAAGGCGAAGGCTACTGCTTTGTCCTCGGATATTAGCAAGTAAGATGTTCCGTATAAAAATACCAGCTCCCGCATCCCAACACCGGCTATTGTTAAAGGTATAACCGCGGCAACCGAGGAAAGCATAAACAGGGTTAGGTAATCCATATAATTTGCATCTACGTGTAATGCATAAAGCAAACACATTGCGCTGGCTACCTGCCCCAATTGCACCCAAAAACTATAACTAGTGGTTTTCCAAAATTTTTGTACCACCTGCTTATCAAGTATCCACCTAAAACCAAAATAGAAAGCGGGCAAGCAAAATAACACAGCCGCAATTACACCTATAGTTATAAGATGCTCCTCCCAAATTGGAAAATGACTGGCAAAATAAAATCCACCACCCAATACAACCAGTAGGCAAAGCCCAGAAATTCTATCGGCCAAAGTGGCCCATATTAAACTCTTAGTTTTTATTTTTTCACTACCCCTTAGGATATATACCTTATAGGCGTCTCCTCCAATTGCGCCGGGTAAAAACAAGTTGTAAAACATCCCTAAATAATAAAGCTTAAGGTTGTATACATGCCCAAGCACTAACCCAACGTTAGCGTAGAATTGTCTCAAACGAAGAGCTGCAATTATTTTGGAACCATTAAATGAAAGAACGGCCAATGCAAACCACCACAAATTTGCCTCGCGGAGGTTTTCCTTAAAAGCTTGAAAATCTATCTTGGTATAGGCAAAATATAAAGCAGCCAAAGAAACCGCCAGTTTTACGACAAACTTGGCTATCCGTTTTTTTCGGCTGCCTTTTTTGGGTGCAGAAGCACCAGATTCAGAAACTTCAGACATCAATAAAAATTAAACCTTATCCTCGAATTCCTTCAAGGTTTTGGTAATGATCTCTACACAATCTAACAACTGCTCCTTGTTCATTACCAATGGTGGTGCAAATCTAATGATGTTTCCATGAGTTGGTTTTGCCAATAATCCGTTATCCCTAAGTTTTAAGCAAATATCCCAGGCCGTAGAACTATCCTCGCTATCATTAATAACAATGGCATTTAAAAGCCCCTTTCCTCTCACGAGATTTACCGCCTTACTTTTAGCTATGTATTCGTTCATTTTTGCACGGAATAATTCACCAAGCTCCGCTGCATTTTCTGCTAAAGCTTCATCCTGAATTACATCCAATGCCGCCATGGCCACTTTCATACCTAGCGGATTCCCTCCAAAGGTAGAACCGTGCTCGCCGGGCTTAATAACTTCCATAATTTCGTTGTTTGCCAATACCGCAGAAACCGGGTAGGCCCCACCAGAAATTGCTTTTCCTAAGACAAGAACATCTGGTTTTACCTGTGGCTGTTTTCCGCAAGACTTATCGCAAGAGCAATTTCCACAAGTAGCAAGTAACTTTCCTGTTCTCGCAATTCCAGTTTGCACCTCATCGGCAATTAGCAATACATTTTTCGCCTTACACAGCGCATGGGCTTTCTCCAAGTAATCTTCAGCTGGTACCATTACACCTGCCTCGCCTTGGATGGGCTCAACCAAGAATCCAGCAACATTGGGATCCTCTAAAGCTTTCTCTAAAGCAGGAATATCATTGTAGGGGATTAATTCAAACCCAGGAGTAAAAGGACCAAAATTTGTTTGCGCAACAGGATCGGTAGAAAAGGAAACTATAGTAGTTGTTCTTCCGTGAAAGTTATCTCCACAAACAATAATCTTTGCGTGGTTTTTGTCTAAGCCCTTTTTCTCATATGCCCATTTACGCGTTAACTTTATAGCGGTTTCTACCGCTTCAGCTCCCGAATTCATAGCCAGAACCTTGTCGAAACCAAACAATTTGGAAGCTTTTTCCTCAAACTGACCCAACACATCATTGTAAAAAGCCCTAGAGGTAAGTGTTAAAGTCTTTGCCTGCTCTGTTAAGGCATCAATTATTCTTGGATGGCAATGTCCTTGATTTACAGCGGAATATGCCGAAAGGAAATCGTAATATTTCTTTCCTTCTACATCCCAAACAAAAACACCCTCTCCCTTGCTCAGAACTACAGGAAGTGGATGGTAATTATGTGCGCCGTATTTATTCTCTAAGGCAATAGCCTCTTTAGATGAAACCGTTGAAATCATATCTGGTATTTTTAATTTTCTGGATAAGGCTACAAACTAATAGAAAGGCGAGATGAAAACAAAAAATTTTGGTTAATGCTTTTAAATCAATGATGGAAAAACCGAGGGATCATTGGGAATTTTCTATTTTCCCGAAGCGAAAAACCTTGTCATGAAAAGTATTTATCTCATTATTTCCCTCCTCCTTCCAAGCATTGGATTTTCATACACCATTTCAGATACCACAAAAAAAACCGTTGAAAAAGGAGAGATTTTCCATTCTCAACAAACTCTTACCATCAACGGAAAACGAATTTCCTTGAAAACAGAAACGGGTACTGTTCAGTTAAGGGACGAAAATGACGAGCCCATTGCTCTATTTGGGTTTACCTATTACCAAAAACAATCTAAGATCGACAGCAAATACGAGAAGGATAAGCCAAAACGCCCAATAGTTTTTGCTTTTAACGGCGGCCCCCTATCCGCATCATTCTGGCTACACATGGGAATATTAGGCCCAAAAAGGATAGAAATTAACGATCCTGGATATACCCTCCCCGCTCCCTACAAAGTAGTAAACAACGAGTATTCCATTTTGGAAAAAGCAGATTTGGTAATGATAGATCCCATTGGAGTTGGATTCAGCAAACCCACTGGAAAGGCCAAATGGGAAGATTTTTGGGGAGTTGATCAGGACATAAGATCCATTGGTTTGTTTATTGATCAGTTTCTAGCTAGAACGGGTAATTTTAATGCCCCTAAGTATTTATTGGGAGAAAGCTATGGCACCTTTAGAAATGCTGGTTTGGTGAAATACCTTCAAGACAAAGGCATTGCTATGAACGGCGTGATAATGGTTTCGGCAGTTTTTGAATTACAGCATCTTTTGTTTGGACCAGGAGACGACCTTGCCTATTTAATCCATTTTCCTACCTACGCTGCAACCGCTTGGTACCACAAGAAAATTAAAGGGGAACCCGAAAATCTGGAAAACTTCTTAAACGAAGTAAGGCAATTCACCGAAACCGAATATGCGCTAGCCCTGCTCCGTGGCGACCGACTAAGCACAGACGAAAAAGAAGCCATGGCAGCAAAACTTGCCAAATACAGTGGCATTGACAAAAACACCTGGCTAAAAGCAGACCTAAGAATAACAAATCGTGAATATTTCCAAGCGCTACTGAAAGAAGAACAACTTACCGTTGGGAGGCTTGATTCCCGATTTACCGGCATTAACGAAGACCCACTTGCTCAAAACGCACTCACCGATCCTCAAAGCGATGCCATTTCTCCACCATATATTGCCGCATTTAAAAATTACCTATATCAGGATTTAGGTGTACGCCCCGACCTAACTTACACCACGTCAACTGGTGGTAGAAAAGACTTCAAGTGGGACTGGAAACACAAGGGGAACATATCTTGGAACGCACAAACAGCGGTTAGCACCCTGCCGGATTTAGCAAGCGCTTTAAAACAGAACCCAAACTTAAAAGTGCTAATCCTGAATGGCTATTTTGATCTTGCTACCGTTTTCTACGGAGTAGAACACTCAGTTAACCACCTTAATTTACCAGATAACCTTCGAGAGAATGTTATTATGAAGTACTACGAAGCCGGCCACATGATGTACACTCATCCTCCATCGATGAAAAAGTTTAAAGAAGAGGTAGACCAATTCATCGAACAGACACAACACTAAAACAACCCTTCATTCATCCATTCATCCATTCATCCTTCATCCCTCAACCCACAAACCCACAAACCCTTTACCCCTAACTATTGACCACCAACCATTGACCACTAACCACTAACCACTAACCATTCCCCTTCATCCATTCATCCATTCATCCTTCATCCCTCAACCCACAAACCCACAAACCCTTCACCCCTAACTATTGACCACCAACCATTGACCACTAACCATTGACCACTAACCACTAACCATTCCCCTTCATCTCTTCATCCATTCATCCATTCATCGTTCATCAATTCATCCTTCATCCCATCATCCCTTTAACTCCTAAAAAACCTACTTTTGCCGAATGGGAAGAAAAAGAAGGGAAATCAAAACGGTTGAAAACGTTAGGATTGAGAGAGCTGGAGCGGAAGGAAAGGCTATTGCTCATATCGACGAGAAAGTAGTTTTTGTTCCATTTGGTGCGCCTGGGGATTTGGCGACACTTCAAGTTAAGAAGTCGCATAAACGCTTTATGGAAGGAACCATAGTAGCGTTACACGAAAAATCGGAGCAACGCGTAGACCCCATTTGTGATCATTACGGATTATGTGGTGGGTGTAAATGGCAACATGTAAGCTACGACTACCAGCTTGAATTCAAAGAACAACAAGTGCGAGACGCTATGGATCGCATTGGTAAAATTGAATACCAAGAATTTCTTCCTATTGTTGGTGCAGATAAAACAAGCGAATACAGAAATAAACTAGAATTTACTGCGTCCGACTCAAAGTGGTTAACCGACGAGCAAGTAAAATCTGGTGAAGAAATTGATCGCGATGCACTAGGATACCATATGCCTGGAAGATTCGATAGAGTTTTCCATGTAGATAAATGTCATTTACAACACAATCTTTCTAACGACATCAGATCTACTGTATATAAGCTAGCCAAAGAAAATAACATTCCCTTTTTCAACTTAAGAAATCAAACGGGCGTATTGCGCACGGTGATGATTAGAAACTCTAGCTTAGGTGAGTGGATGGTTTTGGTAGCCTTTAAAGAGCCTCAAAAGGAGCATATAGAAATAATAATGGAAGGACTTAAGACCAACTTCCCACAAATAACCTCGCTTAATTACTCCATAAATAACAAGCGCAACGATAGCTTGTATGACCTTGAAATAGAAAATTGGTCGGGATCTGAATACATCTCAGAAAAGCTGGGTGAGTTAAAATTTAGAATACGTCCAAAAAGCTTTTTCCAAACCAACAGCGAACAAGCTGAAAAGCTTTATGCATTAACCAAGGAACTTGCAAGTTTAGAAGGAAACGAGACCGTATACGATTTGTACACGGGAACGGGTACTATAGCGTGCTATGTCTCAGATTTGGCCAAAAAAGTGGTTGGAATAGAATATGTGGAAACCGCAATTGAAGATGCAAAACTTAATGCGGCAGACAATAAAATCACCAACTGCTCCTTCTTTGCAGGAGATATGAAGGACGTATTTACCGATGAGTTCGTAAAAACAAACGGAACTCCAGATGTTATTATCACCGATCCACCAAGAGCGGGAATGCATCAGGATGTTGTGGATTTGATAAATCGACTTGCGCCAGAAAAAGTGGTTTATGTGAGCTGTAACCCAGCCACCCAAGCTAGAGACCTAGACCTAATGCGCGAAAAATTTATTGTGGAAAAAATTCAGCCGGTGGATATGTTTCCGCATACCCATCACGTAGAAAACATTGCCCTACTGCGCAAAAGATAAATCAACCAACTTACTGAGTTATGGCATTGTAAGATAAGGGCTTGTGTAAGAATTTTACACAAAGCTCTTATCCATGTCAACCCCGACTCCAAAATACCCTCTGGCACTTACCTTTGTTCTCATTCTGCAATGCGCTGCATTCTCGCAATCTTCGGAAAATAGCCGACCTGAAATTGTACATTTCGTTAGCTCATCAGAACCTATGGATGATAGCGAGATTTATTTCAACCGCGTTTCCAATTTGGTGCAAAGCAAAATTTTAAAATCACTCAAAGCTACCCCAGATATAAAGGGTAAAGAAGCTGTTCTATTCATTTCCCTTGCCAACAATAAGCTAGAAAACTGCCGAGTAGTTAAGGGAATTAACTCAAAGCTAAATCAGAAAATAAAAACCATTGTTGAGTCCATCGATTTCTCCGAATTGGAGGCTAAAAGAAACCCTTCCAACAATGATTTCCTAATTCCCATAAAATTCGGTAACACATCGAAATAATCGGTCATTCTATCCGCGCATCAGGATATAATTTTACTCTTTGGAATTCAATAATTGGATTGAAACCCTTTCTACATTTCACCTAACACGCTATCAATCCCATCAATCCTTAAATTCCCTTAAAAATAGACGCCTACACGCTTAATATCTAAGTCAATAACCACAAGCCAAGCTCTGAATCAATTTACACAACCTTCTAAATTCACCAAATATTATTCCTCTTCTATCGTAATAACCATAATTTTATATCTCAATTACAGGCTAACCAAAGTACTTCATATTAAAGAATCCAATATTTCATTTCAATATTTCCCAAACAAGCCCAACTAAAGCAACTTCTCCTCGTCCGCAATCCGTAGATTAGTTATACATAAATCTCGAAATTTAGTTTAGAGCTAGACCTATGCGATTGAAATTACTTGTTGCCCTAACCTTTTCCCTAATTACTTTTGGAGTTTTTGCTCAAAGCAATCCGTACTGTATCCCCTACAGTCACTGCCAACAAACCTATCAACGGGATGTCTGGGGAGACTCACAACTTTCTATTGTCGACATAGAGTTCGATACTCAATTCAGCAACCCTTCTGCATACAACAAAGATGTGTGTATCAATAATGGTTACCAAGACTTCAGCCAGGTGAAAAAGGGTGTTGTAGAGCAAAACCGAGAGTACGACCTAATTGTATACGCTGAACCATATAGTCACCAATACTCTTCTACTCTGTACATGTGTCAGGTGTGGTGCGATTGGGATATGGATAAGGAATTTGAAGATTCGGAAATGACGATAATCCCGGGCGACCAGGTTGGTGCTTTTAGTACTTTTCACGTTTTCTTTCAGGGAAAAATTGCCGTTCCAACAACGGCCAATATCGGTGAAACTCGCATGAGAATTAGAGTTTTCCAACAAAACAGACTACCCGAACCGGTATTAGGAAGCAACAGATTTTTAGACAGTACTCCAGATACAATAGTAGGACCTTGCGACACAACCTACACTGGAGAAACAGAGGACTATGGTCTTTTGGTTTACTCCGAAGCTCCACCTGCAACAGAATATTGTAAAGCATCTGGACCAAAAGATTGTAGAGGATCTAGATTAGATTTAGATGGAGGATCGCTTCCAACAAAATACGAGTGGCATTACATTGACACGGTTAAGATTGACGGCGAAAATGGATCTGGAATTACCAATGTAACTGACTTACCCGAGTGTAGAAACACCCAATCCTACGGAGATTACACCAAAAAATATAAATACCCCCCCACTTGGATACCTGGTAATGAATACGAAGTTTATGTAACAAGAGCGGATAGTTTTAGCGACGAACTCCCCATTTCATGTGGACTCTGGATAGACTGGAATAATGATTTCGACTTCGAAGACCCAGATGAGTCCTATATGGATTTCAAAACTTACCAAGTAGATAGCCACACACGCTGGCATAGATTCATGATTACCGCTCCATTAAGTGCAACAGATGGCCGCAAAAGACTGCGAATCAGAACCACTGTAGCCCAAAGTACTCCGAGAGCCTGTGGAGATAAGTTTAACAATGGAGAGGTAGAGGATTATGAAATTTTTGTTTCGGCTGCCGGAGAAAAAGCTACTTTCCTTGCCTGTATTCCCGACTCCTCGGTACTACCCAAAAATGACACATTTAACCTCTGTCAAAAAGATCTGATGTTTAGGTGGGCAGCTGATACTTCAGCCGACCCTGCATCGGGTTATTACCTCTCATTTGGTACCAATAATCCACCCGATAACATCCTAGACAAATTCGATGTTGGCCCCAACCTAGGGTACAACTTTCCCGATGAACTCGACCATAACACCCTGTATTACTGGACGGTAACCCCATACAATCAAAATGGGGAGGTAAACGAACCATGTACCGTATACAAGTTTAGAACTGGCTTCCAGCCCGATCCTACTCCTACTATAGAAGGATTAGATGTCGTAAACGATACCGCTATACTCTGCCCAGATTTTGCTACAACATTAAAGGCGAATGTAGACGGTGGTAACGGAGTGCTACGCTACGAATGGTTTGGTGACGGACAATTTGTAAAAGGTGGAGGTGGTAATACCGATAGCCTTGTATACGAAGCAAGTTTCTCGGCTGCAGGAGATTACACAGTTCGCGTGGTAGACGACAACGGCTGCTACGGTGAAGATGATGTACATGTTATTACTAAAACCCCAGCAGCAGCAGGAACATTACAAGGCCTACAACAAGTATGTAAATACAGCGACCTAACCGTTTCGGTTACTGGATCACTTGGTAAACTGCAATGGCAGAAATACGACGCCCACCGCAAGGTTTGGAACAATATTCCTGGAGAAACAGGCACCTCTATCACCTTCACCAATATCCGTTGGCCTGAAACCTACCGTGTTTACGCCGATTTAGAAGGTTGTGGAGATACGCTTGCCGCCTTTGATGTGAAAAGCTACCCCATCCCTCCTGCCCCGAGAATTACTAGTAATATTGGCAAATTCCTTTGCGATGGATTTGTGGCTACGCTAAGCTCTAACTACACAGGCCCCGGAGGAAATGTATGGAATACAAAAGATACTGCCAACAGCATTAGCACCCCTAACCACGGAAAATATACCGTGTATTACTTTAATGGTAATGGATGTAACTCAGATACGGCAGAATTTCAACTTATTGATTACCCAGACCCAGTTAAACCAGTCATTACTACAGCGGATAAGTTTGGTTTCTGTCTTGGAGACTCTATAGTGATTTCTGCCGATGCAGGTAACGACGATTTCTACTGGAATGGAAATACCGGCAATAGAAACACGGACCTAACTGTTAACGCATATAGCCCCCTTAAATATTGGGCGACCTCTATAAATCCAGGTGGATGTAAAAGCACTTCCGACACGGTTAATATAGAAGTATACTCCCTACCGGAGAAGAAGTTTATCGAGAGCTCTACTGGCCAGTTTAATTTCTGTGCTGGCGCTTCAATTAACTTAATTGTACCAGGCAATTACACCACTTTCTGGCAAGACAACCCACAAAACAACAGCAAGATTTTTAATGTAAATACTGCTGGATTGTACTTCGCTCGATTAACCAATAACAAAGGTTGTATTAATTACACGGATACCGTTGCCGTTGGAATTAATCCTGTTCCTATTGCACCTCAGATTAAATTGCTGAATGCAAAAGAGTTCTACTGCTATTACCAAACACCAACTATTTACTTGGTAAATAACGACCACTCGGTTACTTGGAACCACGATAACACCCTACACTCGGATACAGTAGTAGTTAACAAATCTGGTAAATACGGAGCTGTTGTTCGCAACCAGTTTGGATGTGCCGCCAGTACGGCTGAAATTGAGGTAAACATCATGGACACCATGATCATCCCAACCGTTGAACTAAAAGGTGACAGCCTAATAATAGATGTACCTGCTGGCTACAACATTCAGTGGTACTTAGATGGTCTTCCTATCGCGTTAGCAAACGACTATTTCTTTGTTCCTGAAGTAGATGGTGATTATGCAGTGCGTGTAATAGATGAGTTTGGATGTTTAAGCTTTTCCAGTGGATATAGCTTTAAATACGGGCAAACTACAGGAATTACTGAAAATCAATCAATTAACTTAGAGGTAGTTCCTAACCCAGTTCAATCGGGAGGTCTTGTTAAAGTAGAAACTTCCGAAGAAATAGAACAACTTCAAATCTTTGATCAAAGCGGTAAAATGATTACTGCAGGTTCTGGGAAAAGACTTACTACAAGCAACCTTGCTGCTGGATCCTATATTCTTAGAATAGACTTTAGAAACAAGGCATTGGAACCAATGCACAGAATAATAATTGTGAAGTAAGATATCTTTCCCTTCCTATCTTCCCCAAAAAAAAGAGGCGGTCTCATATTGAAACCGCCTCTTTGTATTTTACAGAAACTCCATTGGGGACTAAAGATGGAGGTCTTCGCGTTTTAATTTCCAATGATAGTCGGCAATTAAAAGCTTACCATGTATTATGTCTTTAGCAGACCATGTACGAACATTTTTGTACCATGCCTGTTCCAATTCCATTACATCGATAAAATCAACCTCGTCTAAAAGCCCGCGTAATTCATTCGGGTTTCTAAACACTAATTGTTGCTTTCTCTTTTCCTCTATTATTGCAGCCATAATACTTCTGTATACAAAAGTACGTGACCAACCTTGGCTAGGTTTAATTTCGACACCTGATAATAGTCAGCTTATATATGGATATTGATAAGGATTACTGGACAAAAAGATACGACGAAGGGGATATTCCATGGGACGTAGGGTATCCTACCCCCTCAATTGTGAAGTACTTCGAGCAAATCGAAGACCAGACAAAACGTATTTTAATCCCCGGAGCAGGGAATGCTTACGAAGCAAGTGAACTCTACCATAATGGATTTAAAAACGTGTTTGTGCTCGACTTCAGCCCACTCCCCCTAAAAAACTTTATTAGCAAGAATCCGGATTTCCCAAAAAGCCAGATCTTACAGTCGGACTATTTCGAGCATCAGGAGCAGTACGACTTTATAGTGGAGCAAACATTTATGTGTGCCCTGCCTCCAGCACTTCGACCCAAATATGCAGAGCATAGTTTTAAGCTTTTGAGACCTGGCGGAAAATTAATTGGTGTTTTGTTTAATGCACCTTTAAATAACGACAAACCTCCCTTTGGAGGAAATACTTACGAATACCAACAGTTGTTTTCAGCTTTCCGTATTAAATGCATGGAAAACAATAGCCATGCAATAAAACCTCGGCAAGAGCGAGAATTGTTTATAATATTGCAAAAACCGAAATCGTGAATAAATCACTCATACTTTCTCCTTTAAAAATCAAGCAAAAGATTTCTCGAATTGCCCACCAAATTGTGGAGTTCAATTACGACGAAAAAGAAATTTACTTGGTTGGAATAAAACAGGGTGGAGCCATTTTGGGTGAACTCATTTACAAGGAAATAAAAAGTATCACTACGATTCCGGTTCATTTAAATTTATTGTCCTTAGACAAATCCGATCCATTAAATGGAAAAATTGAACTGGATGCTCCTGTTGAAAACCTTGACAATAAAACGGTTATCCTAATTGACGATGTTCTGGAAAGCGGAAGAACCCTAATGTACGCCGCACAATTTCTACTTAACCGACCTTTGAAAAAATTGAGCACCACCATTTTGGTAGATCGCATGCATCCTAAATTTCCAATTAGAGCAGATTTTGTAGGACTTACCCTCTCCACAACTCTCCAAAACCATATCCAACTCGAAGAGGAAAATGGCGAATTAGCGGTCTACCTCACTTAATTTTTGGAGTATCCATTTTTTAGGATCCATTTTGGTCTCTGAAAATTCATATACCCATTCCGCCTGCAGGTAATACTGCTCCCTATTTGACAATAAATCAGAGATTTTAATTTCCAAGTCCTCCCCTTTTAATCCGGCTATTAACGGGCGACTATCCCCAGATGTAGATAACCGTTGAGCTAGCGTCTTTACCGGATAATTCAAATAAATAGAAACACCCTTGTTTCGGATGGTAGACATGTTATCATGAAAGCACGGCGCACCGCCGCCTAAACTCATGATGCAAGGTTTAGCTATCCATTCTTTTAGCAAACGACTTTCTTGTAATCTAAACGCCTCCTCCCCTTTGCTATTTATAAAATCAGCTATGGACATTCCAAATTGCTCCTCCAGCATGTGATCTAAATCTAAATGAGGAACATTTAAGGCGTTGGCTAACTTTTTCCCAAGAGTGCTTTTTCCACACCCCATAAATCCCAATAAAAACAAAGGTTTTACCAATTGCATGCTTTCGTATCTTTCCGCCCAAATTAAAGTTATGACCCTAAAAGAAGTAAAATCCCCTTCGGATATAAAGGCCTTTCTTAATTGTGTTGATTCGATCTACAAGAATAATAAAACATACATCCGCCCCCTAGATAAGGATGTAGAAAGAATATTTGACAAAAAGAAAAACAAGGCTTTTCGTCATGGGGAAATATGCCGATGGATTCTTACCGACTCAAAAGGAAAAACCATAGGAAGGGTTGCTGCTTTTATAAATAGCAAACATAGTAGCCAGTTTCCAGGTGTTGGTGGAATGGGCTTTTTTGAGTGCATAGAAAATAAAGAAGCCGCTTTCAAGCTTATTGATTGCGCCAAAGAATGGTTGCAAAACAAAGGAATGAAAGCTATGGATGGCTCTATAAATTTTGGAGAGCGCGACGAATTTTGGGGAATTACCGTTGAAAATTACGAACAAGCCCCTTATTACAAGCAAAATTTCACCCCGCCCTACTACAAAGAGTATTTTGAAGAATATGGTTTTAAAGTCTTTTTTAACCAGCTTGTTTATCATCGAAAGGTAAATGACAAACTACAAGATAAATTTGAGGAGCGCGCCAATCGCCTAAAAGCCGACCCCAATTTTACAGTTTGCTGCATAGACAAAAAGAACCTAGATAAATACACCGAAGATTTCCGAAGCATATACAATGCAGCCTGGGGTAAACGAGATGGAAAAAACTTTAAGGGAATGAGCAGTGCCCAAGCCAAATCCATAATGAAAACCATTAAGCCCATTTTGGATGAACGACTGCTACATTACGCGTATTACAAAGGAGAACCTATAGGATTTTTTATCGGCCTTCCAGAGGTAAACCAGTTATTTAAATTGTTTAATGGGAAATTTGGCCTTCTAGAAAAACTGCGGTTTATAACGCTTCTTAAGTTGGGGAGAATTAAGACCTGCTTTGGTACTGCCTTTGGAGTAGATCCAAGATTTCAAGGAAAAGGGGTAGAAGGGCTCCTATTTAAGAATTGCTCGGAAGTACTGATAAAAAGTCCGTACGAAGACGTAATAATTACCTGGCTTGGAGATTTTAATGGTAAAATGATTCACATAATAGAGCAATTGGGAGCAAAACAAATTCAGAAGATGGCGACCTACCGCTATATTTTTGATGAAAATGAAACATTTGAGCGACATCCAATGGTTTAAGGGCTAACCTATCAGTTACAATATTTTATTTTGCATTGTAAATTTCTGATTAACAAACCATTAAAAAAAAGTCTGACTTTTTTTACCAAAAAGGTTTGCAGGAAAGGCTAAGGCTACATATATTTGCACCGCTTTTCACGGGAAGCACAACACAAAATAACGATTCCGTAGCTCAGTTGGTAGAGCAATACACTTTTAATGTATGGGTCCTGAGTTCGAGCCTCAGCGGGATCACAAAGCCACTACGCACCGCGTAGTGGCTTTTTTGTTTTATAACATTTCTTGATTTCTCAGCAACCAAGTTTCTTTGGATCAAGTCATAAATCTGTGGACTTGAAGATTTTTAAGGATCAAGTCATAAATCTGTGGACTTGAAGATTTTTAAGCATAAATCTGGGTTAATCTAAAAAGGAAGAATTCGATTTTTCTAACCCCTCTAAATTGAGCTCTAAAGGCCTTGATTTTGGCATTAAA